>JAQSXQ010000204.1 GCA_029256565.1 Mycobacterium sp. | reverse complement strand
GAGGCGGCGTCGAGCACGCTCACGGCGATGCCGTACGGCAGGAAGCGGACCCGCCGCGTCGGGTCGGTGTTGTTCTTGTTGGCGCGCAACGCGTCCAGTTCGGTCGGGTAGACCTCTTCGATGTGCGCGCCGCCCTGGGCGTCGACGGTGTAGATCGACCACACCCCGTCGCCCTTCTCGCCGGTCGTCTCCGGTTCGGCCTTCGGGCGCGACGTCTGGGTGAGGTCGCCGAGCAGCGTCGCCCAGCCGGCACCCCTGCTGATCTTGTCGACCGCGTCGCGCAAACCCTCGCCGGCCTCGCGAATCGCCCGGTCGAAGTCCTCGGGGTCGATTCCGAACGGTCCGTTCTGGCTCATCGCCATCCTCCTCGTACTGGTCGACCCCGGCTGGTGCGGGCGACCCCACCAGTGTGCGCGTGAATCGGACGGTTCGCCACGATCGGCCGTCGGACCCCACGTGCCTGAGCGACGATGTGTCGGTGTCGGAACCCCCTGCCTCAGCTGACCCCGCTGCTGGACACCCCGCCCCCGCGCGCGGCGACCTGCTGGCCGCCGTCGACCGCTCGCCGGAGGCCGCGGCGGCCCACGACCGTTCGGCATGGGTGGGGCTCTTCGCGGACGACGGCCAGATCGAAGACCCCGTCGGGTCGGCGCCGCACCGCGGCCACGACCGGATCGGGCGGTTCTACGACACGTTCATCGGCCCGCGCGACATCGCGTTCGGCCCTGGCGTCGACGTCGTGCACGGCTGCACCGTGGTGCGCGACCTGACGCTGCACGTCACGATGGGCGCCGCGCTGACCATGGCCATTCCCGCCTACCTGCGCTACGACCTGACGCCCGTTCCGCACGGCTACGCGATCACCCGACTGCGGGCGCACTGGGAACTGCCGTCGATGGTCCTCGAGTTCGCCCGCGGCGGCATCGCTTCGGTGCGCCCGGGTCTGGGCCTCGGGCGGGGACTGCTGCGCAACCAGGGGCCCGCCGGCGCGGTGGGATTCGCCTCGGGGTTCCGGCGCGCGGGCGCCGGGCGGCGCCGCCAGGTCACCGACCTGCTCGACGACGCGTGCGCGGGCAACGAGGTCGCGGTCCGGCGACGGCTGTCCGGCGACGTGCCCGTCACGGTCGGCGACGGAGACCGGATCAGCGCGTCGGATCTGGCGGCCCGGCTTCGCGGCGGACGGTGGCAGAAGGCCATCACCGCGGGCAGCACCGTCACCGCAGGCGTCGAGGTCGACGGGCAGCGGGGCGTGCTGTTCACCGACGTGGGTTCGGGATCCGGCGCGGTCGGGGCCGTACGGCTGTTCATCGAGGACCGATGAGATTCGGGCGGGTCGGGTTGACTGCGCCTGCGGACGTGAGAACGTAGCAGGACCATGCCTGACCACCAGTATCTGACATACGAGGAATTCGGCCGCCGGTTCTTCGAGGTTGCCGTGTCCGAGGAGCGCGTCGGCGACGCCATCGCGTCGATCGCCGGCGACGAGTTCACCATCGGCCCGATCGCCCAGGGGCCCGGCAAGCTCGCCAAGGTCACGGCCAAGGTCAACGTGCAGACCCCGCAGGTCACCCGTCACGTGGGGGACTCGATCACCTTCTCGATCCGAATCCCGCTCGAGATCGACATGGTCGTGGACCTGCGCATCGACAAGCCGCGCTTCGTCGTGTTCGGCGAGATCTCGCTGCGGGCCGAGGCGATGGCCGCCGAACCGCTGCTGCTGATCCTCGACGTGCACAAGCCCCGGGCAGCCGACATCGCCATCCACGTGACGTCGAAGACGTTGCGGGCCGAGGTGGTCCGGATCGTCGGCGGCGTCGACGCCGAGATCAAGCGATTCATCGCCGCCCACGTGGCCGGGGAGATCGACAGCCCGGAATCGGTGAAGGCCAAGGTCATCGACGTGGCCCAGCAACTCGACGAGACCTGGACCGGCGTCTGAGTTGGGCCCGCCACCCGGCGGGCCGTACGCTTCGGGCGTGCATCGTAGATTCCAGGCTGCTCGCGTGGCCGCCCTCGTCGCAGGCATCGCCACCACGACCGTGCTGGCCGCCGCACCCGCTCACGCGGACCCGGTCGACGACGCCTTCCTCAACGCACTCGACAACGCGGGCGTGGCCATGACGGCGACCAACCCGGCCGACGCGGTGGCCATGGGACAGTCGGTCTGCCCGATGCTCTCGGAGCCCGGCCAGACCGCTGCCGACGCCGCTGCGAAGGTCGCCGACGGCGCGGGCATGTCCCTGGGACCCGCAACCATGTTCACCGGCCTGGCCATCTCGATGTTCTGCCCCGGCGCCATCGCGTCGATCGGCAACGGAGAGAACCCGATTCCCTTCGGGCTACTCGGCTTCTGAGCGTTCGGCTACGCCGCCGACGTAGCCGAGTTCGGGCCGCTTCGGCCCACGGCCGTTCGCACTCGAGAGCCCACGCAGGTTCCGCCACACCCACGGCATCAGCAGATTCTGGGCCCACAGCGCCTGCGAGTACATCCGCGACTTGAGTCCGGGCATGACGACGTCCGGGCGCAGCGTGGCCCAATCATCGCTGCTGCCAGGCAGATTCAGGGCCTCGGCCGCTGCGGCCTCGAACAGGGCGTGCCCCGCGGGTGAGCCGTGCACGCGGTCGTCACTCCACGTCTGCGGGTCACTCATCGACGGCGCACCGTACAGATCCACCAGCCGGAAGTCGTGCCGGGCCGCCGCCGCGCGGATGACGCCGTTGATCTCCACGACGCGGCCCGCGATCAGCCGGCCGACGGGCAGGATGCGGGCGAGGTCGGGAAACGTCGTGGTGACCACCGTCGCGCCGGACTCCGCGAGCCGGTCGTGCAGGAGGTCGAGGTCGGCCAGCGCACGGTCGAACGTGCGGCCCGGGCGTGTCACGTCGTTCATCCCGATGCACGTGGTGATCAGGTCCGGCGACATGGCCAGCGCCGCGGGCAGCTGCTCGTCGAGCACGTCCCTGATCCGCCTGCCGCGCACCGCCAGGTTGGCGTACCGCAGACCGGGATGCAACGCGTCGAGGTGCGCTGCGAGACGGTCGGCGAAACCGGCAACGCCGGTGGCGTCGGTGCCGTCCCACAAACCCTCGGTCTGACTGTCGCCGAGGGCGACGTAGCGCTGAAATCCGTGGGGTGGGGGGCGCTTCGGCACGGCCGAAACTCTAGCGAAGGAACCTCAACGGTCCCTGCCGGGCCAGATCACCTGCAACGGCCCACCCACGGAACTCAGCTGCGCGACGACGTCCTCGAGGCGGGTGCGCGGCACGTCGGCCCGCCATTCGTCCAGCGTGCCGCTGATGCGAACCACACCGGGAGCGAAGTCCACCTCGGTGATGCGGAAACCGTGTGGCAGGTCTGGCAGCTGGACCCGATAGCCGGGCGTGCGATTCGGCAGCGCCCAGCGGCGGCGGCGCACCACCGCCTGCGGCACCAGCCACAGCGTGGAGCCCTCGAGCCGCGCCGTCACCTCGAGCGATCCCGCGCCCTCCCTGCGTGCGACGTGCAGCCGGGCGATGCCGTCGGCGTCGACGCTGCCGCCCAGCCTGGGTGCGCCGGCCCGGAACAGGTGGTCGAGCGTCGCCGCGGGGACGTCCACGGTGACGTCGACGGGTGCGGCGACGAGCACGGGAGGCACCGTCGGCGTGACGTGGACGCCGTGCAGCACGGCAGTCGCGCGATCCAGGGCGTGGCCGTTCCACCGCACGTCGCGCGCCGTGAGCCGGATGTCGTCGAGTCGCCCTGACCCCACGCTGCGCAGATCGAGCCGGGACACCAGGTCGTCGACGGTGAGTTCCAGTCGGCCACCGCCCGTTCGCACCGTCAGTCGTCTGCCCCTGATCAGCCCGCGGATGGTGATGAACGTGCTCAGATACGCCGCCGTCACCCCGGTATTGGCCAGTACGTCGAGTGAGCGACGAGGATCCCAGTGGCGGAGCGGCCAGGGACGCGTCACCGGTCCAGCATCGTGCATCCCCGAATGAGTGCCAACCGCAGGGGTCCGCAGCGAGGGCGCCCCGCCGGACCTCCGTAGGCTCGTCGCGTGCCCAAGCTCAGCGCCGGACTGCTGCTGTACCGCATCACCGACGACGGGATCGAGGTGCTGCTCGGCCATCCCGGTGGCCCGTTCTGGGCCCGCAAGGACGACGGCGCCTGGTCGATTCCCAAGGGCGAGTACACGACCGACGAGGACCCGTGGTCGGCCGCGCGGCGGGAGTTCCGCGAGGAGATCGGGTTCGACGCCCCGGCCGGCCCGCGGCTCGACCTGCCCCCGGTCAAGCAGGCAGGCGGCAAGGTGGTCACGGCGTTCGCGGTCCAGGGTGACCTCGACGTCACCGACAGCGTCAGCAACACGTTCGAGCTGGAGTGGCCGAAGGGGTCGGGCCGCGTCAGGGAGTACCCGGAGGTGGACCGGGTGGCGTGGCTGCCCGTCGAGGCGGCCCGGGTGAAGCTCTTGAAGGGTCAGTTGCCGCTGCTGGATTCGCTGCTCGAGCGTCTCGCACCCGACTGACCGGCCTGCTTTCGATGGCGTTGATCGTCAGCGCCCGGCCGTGGATGCGCCAGCCGAGCGCGGTCCAGGCGTACTCGTCGTCATAGCGCAGGTGCCATGCCACGTCGTGCGCCATTCCGTCGCGACGGGTCCAGTGGTGCGCCACGCACGTGATGCGGCCCAGCGCATGACCCGGTCCGGGACCCGCGGCGTACACCTCGCCGACGATGGCGTGCTCGGTGCGCTCCACGTCGGCGAGTGCGGCCAGCGTCGCGCGGACCCCGCTCCTGCCGTGATGGACGCGGACCGGCTCCAGCGCTCGCGGCGGATCCGGCAGGTGCAGTTCTGCTGTCTCGGTGAACAATTCGGCGACGTCGTCGAAGCGACGGTCGTCGACGGCAGCGGCGTACAGATGGACCAGGTCGGCCAGTGCCAGGCGGTCGGCGGTGGTCAGGCCCACGGCGTCAACCCCAGCCGCTCCGCGCACGCCGACACGACGTCCTTGGCTTCCTCGAGATCTGCCATCGGCGGCATCGCCAGCACGAGCCGATCGGCGCCGAGGTCGGCCAGCCGCCCTGCCCGTTCGGCGTCCACCTTGGTGACCAGGTGGCCCAGCGACAGTTCGAGCGCGTCCTGATCGCGGCCGGACCGTTCGGCC
>JAQSXQ010000203.1 GCA_029256565.1 Mycobacterium sp. | reverse complement strand
CGGAGTGCGACGGCGGAATTCGAGATCGACGGGCACGCCGAACGCCTCGGTGAGCAACCGGGATCCCTCGCCGGCCTGGAAGGCCAGCAGCACCACCCCTCCCGGCACCAGTACGCGACGGAACTCGGCGAACACCTCGGGCAGGACGGCGTCGGGGACGTGAATCGTCGAGTACCACGCGCACACTCCACCGATCGAGGCGTTGGGTGTGTCGACGTCGGTCATGGAGCCGACTGCGAAGCGAAGGTGGGGATTGAGTGCGCGGGCTTGGGCGATCATCCCGGGAGACAAGTCACTGCCGGCGGCGTCGATCCCGAGGCCATGCAGGATCGCCGTGGTGGCGCCGGTTCCGCACCCGACGTCGGCGACGCGGTGGTTCCCGGTCGCCTGCACGTAGCCGGCGAACGCGGCGAGCATGGCTCGTTCGAACGGCTTGTCGTCCAGGTGGTGGTGAAACGCGTCGGCGTATTCGCGGGCGGTCGCGTCGTACCCGCGCCGCGTCGCGTCGAGGAAGTCCACGTCAGCCTGCCCGCATCGCCGCCAGCAGCCGTCGGGCGGCGACCACGCGGTCGGCTGCGGAGCCGGTCAATCGGTCCAGCGCGCACTCGGGGTCGGCGGGCGGGCCGAGGTGGGTGCAGCCGCGCGGGCAGTCCTGGATCGCCTCGGCGAGGTCGGAGAACGCCATCATGACGTCGTCGGGGGCGATGTGGGCCAGGCCGAACGACCGGACGCCGGGGGTGTCGACCACCCAGCCGGAGTCGGCGAGCGGCAAGGCCACCGACTGAGTGGACGTGTGCTTGCCCTTGCCCACGCCCGACACGACGCCGACCGCTCGGTGCGCATCGGGGAGGAGACGATTGACCAGGGTCGACTTGCCGACGCCGGAGTGGCCAAGCAGTACCGTGACCCGGCCCGCGAGCAGCGCCGCGACGGGCGCCACGTCGCCGCCCTGGCCCGTCGCGATCACCGTCAGGTCGAGACCCTTGAACTGTTCGGCGAAGGGCTCCGGCGGCGCGAGATCGGTCTTGGTCAGGCACAGGATCGGCGTCAGCCCGCCCGCGTAGGCGGCGATCAGCGCGCGTTCCACGAAGCCCGTCCGCGGTGGGGGATCCACCAGCGCCACCACGATCAGCAGCTGGTCGGCATTGGCCACGACGACGCGTTCGGTCGGATCGGTGTCGTCTGCGGTGCGGCGCAACACCGTTCGCCGTTCCCCCCGGCGGACGATGCGTGCGAGCGTGTCGGGCTTGCCGGACAGGTCCCCGACTATGTCGACCTCGTCGCCGACGACGATCGGTGTCCGGCCGAGTTCCCGTGCCCGCATGGTCGTGACCACCCGGTCCGGGTCACCGCCGAGCGCGCAGCCCCACCGCCCGCGGTCCACGGTGACCACCATCGCCCGCTCGGCGTCGGCATGGTCGGGACGGGTCTTGGTGCGCGGCCGCGAACCACGGCCCGAGCGCACCCGGACGTCCGATTCGTCTAGCTCGCGTCCGCTCAATGCCGCTCGCTCGTCCCGGACAGCATGTCCGCCCACATGCCGGGGAAGTCGGGCAGCGTCTTGGCGGTCGTGCCGATGTCCTCGACTTCGACGCCGGGCACCTTGAGTCCGATGATCGCGCCCGCCGTCGCCATCCTGTGGTCGGCGTAGGACTGCCACGTCCCACCGTGCATCGGGCGCGCGACGATCGCCAGGCCGTCGTCGGTCTCCTCGCACTGGCCGCCGAGCCGGTTGATCTCGGCGGTCAGCGCCGCGAGCCGATCGGTTTCGTGGCCCCGTAGGTGGGCGATGCCGCTCAGCCGCGACGTCGAACCCGGCTCGGCCAGGGCCGCGATGGCTGCGACCGACGGTGCGAGTTCGCCGATTTCGCCGAGGTCCGCGTCGAACCCGGCATATCCGGCGGGGCCGGGCGGGCCTGCGACCTCGAGGTGGCCGACGCCCAGATGCACCGAGGCGCCGATCTTCTGCAACAGGTCGATGATGGTGTCCGCGGGTTGGACGCTCGTGGTCGGCCATCCCGCGATGCGCACGGCGCCGCCGGTCACCAGCGCCGCGGCGAGGAACGGCACCGAGTTCGACAGGTCGGGCTCGATCGGCCAGTGCCGCGCGGCCACCGGTCCGGGACTCACGTGCCACCGGTTGCCCTGGCCGTCGTCGACGTCGACGCCTGCCTCGCGCAGCATCGACACCGTCATCGCGACGTGCGGTGCGGAGGGCACGGCGGCGCCGGTGTGCACGACGGTCAGTCCGTCGGCGAACGTCGCGCCCGACAGCAGCAGACCCGAGACGAACTGCGACGACGCCGACGCGTCGATCTCCACGGTGCCGCCCCGGACCGAGCCGGCGCCCCGCACCTGGAACGGCAGACCGTCGCCGTCGAGTGCCACGCCCAGGTGGCGCAGCGCAGCCAGCAGCGGCGCGATCGGCCGGGACCGGGCCTGCTCGTCTCCGTCGAAGGTGACCACCTCGGTCCCGAGCGCTGCCAGCGGCGGGACGAAGCGCAACACGGTGCCCGCGAGGCCGCAGTCGATGGTCGCGTCGGCCGCGGGCTCGATGGCGCCGCTGACGGTGAGGTCGGTGCCGTCGCCTGCCACGGTGACGCCCAGTGCGCGCAGGGCGCCGATCATCAGATCGGTGTCGCGGCTGCGCAGCGCGCCGGTGACCGTCGACGGACCCTGGGGCGTGGCCAGCGCGGCGAGGATCAGAGCCCGGTTGGTCTGCGACTTCGAACCCGGGACGGTGACGGTCGCCCGAATGGGCACCGATGCGGTCGGTGCGGGCCAGAGCTGCCCTCGATCGTCGCGTGCACGGTCTGTCACGGTCACCATCCTGCCTTGTCGCCGGTTTCTGCCACCATGGACGTATGTGCGGGCGATTCGCGGTGACGACCGATCCGGCGCTGCTGGCCGAGAAGATCAAGGCGATCGACGAGGCGACCGAGAGTGCGAAGGACGCACCCAGCGCCAACTACAACGTCGCTCCCACGACCACGATCGCCACCGTGGTCAAGCGGCACACCGAGCCCGACGACGAGTCGACCCGGCGGGTGCGGCTGATGCGCTGGGGCCTGGTTCCCGCGTGGACCAAGGCCGCCGACGGCGGCACTCCGGACACGAAGGGCCCACTGCTGATCAACGCGCGCGCGGAGAAGATCACGTCGTCACCGGCCTTCCGCTCGTCGGCCAAGGGCAAGCGCTGCCTGGTCCCGATGGACGGCTGGTACGAGTGGCGTGGTGAGAAGGGCTCGAAGACGCCGTTCTTCATGTACGCCGGCGACGGCGAGCCGCTGTTCATGGCGGGCCTGTGGTCGACGTGGCGGCCCAAGGACGCTCCCAAGGACGCGCCACCGCTGCTCAGTTGCACCATCATCACGACCGACGCGGCCGCCAAGCTCGCCGACATCCACGACCGGATGCCGCTGACGATCAGCGAAGCGGACTGGGACCGCTGGCTCGACCCGGACGCGCCCGTCGACGAGGGATTGCTGCGCGGCCACGGCGATCTCGACCGCATCGAGATCCGGGAGGTCTCGCGTCTGGTCAACAGCGTGCGCAACAACGGCCCCGAACTCATCGAACCGGCCGAGCCGCAGGCCGAGCAGGGCACGCTCCTTTGACGCACCCTTTGTCGGACCCCGCGGTGGTCGACGCCCTCGCCGATGACCTCCGCGCGGCGGACTACACGACCGACGGCGTCGCCGGACTGCTCGGCGCCGAAGCCGGTGCGGCGTTCAGCCGGGGATCGTGGTGGTCGGCACTGCGCGCCACCGATCGCGCGACACCGGAACGGCAGGCGCTGGCCATCCTGGTCCGGTTGTTCCTGCTCGGTGCTGAGGAGCCGCGCGACCGCGCCGCCCACGCGATGCCCATTGCGGGCGTCGACTCGCTGGTCGCCAACGACGTCCTCGAGGTCACCCCGCACGGCACGCTGCGCGCTGCCCTCGACATCCGGCCGCACGGCGACGGGGTGCGCGACTTCCTCGTCGTGTCCGATCTGGACGCCGCGGTCCGCCCCGGGGCCGTGGCATTCGACCACGTGCTCGGCATCGGCAGTGCGTCGGTCACCCTGGCGCACGCCGTCGTCCGCGAACCCGTCCGCCGGGCGCTGGACCTCGGCACCGGCTGCGGCATTCAGGCGCTGCACCTCGATGCGCATTGCGACGCCATCGTCGGCACCGATACCAACGCCCGTGCGCTGGCGCTGGCCGCGGCCACCGCCCGGCTGAACGGCATGTCGTGGGACCTGCGTCCGGGCAGCCTGTTCGAGCCGGTGGCCGGTGAGCGCTTCGACCTGATCGTGTCGAATCCGCCGTTCGTGGTGGGCACCGGCGCACTCGACTACGAGTACCGCGACTCGGGCATGGCCGGGGACTCGCTGTCGGAGACGCTGATTCGGCAAGCTCGCGACCACCTCGAACCGGGTGGGACCGCCCAGATCATGGCCAACTGGATCGTGCGTCGCGGCGACGAGGACGGTGCCTGGCGGAATCGCGTCCGGGGCTGGCTCGCCGATACCGGCCTGCACGCGTGGGTGGTTCAGCGCGAGTTCGCCGATCCGATCAGCTACGTCTCACTGTGGACCTCGGATGCGGGGGAGCCGCCGGAGGAAGCGGCCCGCCGCGGTGGACTGTGGCTGGACTGGTTCGCCGACCAGGACATCGCCGGGATCGGCATGGGCATGGTGACGCTGCGCGCCCCGCGTAGCGACGAGAGCCGCCCGCCAGACCAGGTGCTCGAGGAGATCACCGGCGCCGACGAGGGATTGACCGGGCCCGAGGTGGCGGCGTTCTTCGCCCGCCGCGAGTACCTCCACGACACCGGTGACGACCAGCTGTTGGCGGCCCGGCTGTCGACGGCGCCGGTGTTCCTCGAGGAACAGTCGCTGCCCGGACCCGAGGGCTGGCAGACCGTCGGGGCCGCAGTGCGCAGGCCCGGCGGACCGGGTGCGGTGCTCGGCGTCGACGAGGTGTCGCGGGCGCTGCTCGCAGGGTGCCGTGGTGAGGTGCCGCTGGGCATGCTCATCGACCTGCTCGCTTCGGTGCACGGCGTCGACGGCGACGCCCTGGCCGAGGCGGCGCTGCCGGTCGTGCGCGAGGCCATCGGCCGCGGGATCCTCTACGAGGCCGAGTGATTCACGCCCGTCGCGTCGCGGTGACCACC
>JAQSXQ010000202.1 GCA_029256565.1 Mycobacterium sp. | reverse complement strand
TCTCAGCGGAGTTTCGTTCTGCGGTTGTCGTGAACGCCGGTGTGCCAGAGATTCGACGGCGATCAAGGCGAGGCCGACGACGGCGCTGGTGGCTCCTGCCGCCGCCAGCAGCGCCCAGCCGGAGCGGATGGAAGCTAGATTTGTTGGCCCGCTTGCGATGTGCGTCCCGACCGCGGTGACGATGAGCGCGATGCCCAGCGCGGAGCCGACCTGTCGGGCGGTGTTGATTAGCGACGATCCGGAGCCCCAGCGTGGTCCCGGCAGCGCCGACCCCACGACCGAGGACAGGGTGGGCAGGATGAGCCCGACTCCCAGCCCAGTCAGCAGCTGACCGGGCAGCAGGCCCGCCAGGTAGTTCTCCGACGGTCCGAGCCGCCACAGCCACCAGAGCGCACCGGCCATGAAGCTCAGGGCGCCCAGGGTGGCGACGGCACCGATTCCCAGCAGTGCCGCAAGACGATTCGCCTGCCGGGCGACGACGACCACGACCGCCGGCCCGGCCGCGAGGCCGAGACCAGCCGCTTGAGCCGACCAACCCCAGGTAGAGGTCAGGTACAGCACGTTGACCAGGAGCATGCCGGCGAATCCGCACGAGAAGGCCAGCATCATGACCGTGGCCAGCGCGAACTCCGGCACACGCAGCACCGCGAGATCCAGGGCAGGCACCGGATGCCGGCGCGAGCGGATGACGACCGCCGTCATGCCCACCGCGGATACGGCGAGCGAAGTGATCACTACCGTTGAGGCCCAGCCTCGCTCGGGGACCTCGACCAACGCGTAGGCCAGCGCACCGACTCCGAGCACCAGGAAGGCAGCGCCGAGCAGGTCGGGCCGCCCGATCGGAGCGATGTCGGATTCGCGGAGGATGCGCGCCGCGGCCACCATGGTGGCGACGCCGATGGGAACGTTGACCAGGAACACCCACTGCCATCCCGCAGCGACCAGCAGGCCGCCCAGCGGCGGTCCGAGCGCGGCGGCGACCGCTCCCACCGACGCCCACGTGCCGACCGCCTTGGCGCGCCGTTCCGCAGGCCAGGCGCTCAGGAGCAACGACAACGAGGTCGGTGTGATCAGCGCAGCCCCGACACCTTGCACGGTCCTGGCGGCCACCAGCGCCCACAGGCTGGGTGCCAGCGCGCAGGCCGCTGACGCGACGGTGAAGATCGCCAGCCCGATGAGGAAGACCCGCCGGTGGCCGTAGCGGTCGGCGAGGCGGCCGGCCAGAGCCAGGACGGCGGCGAAGACGACGGTATAGCTGTTGAGGACCCAGGACATCTGACCGAAGTCGGTGTCCGGGAAGTCAGCACTGATGGCGGGGAAGGCGATGTTGACGATGAACAGATCGAGCGTCGCCAGGAACGCCGCCGATGACGTGATCACGAGGACGGCGCGCGGACGGGTGGTGGTGGTCACGCGATCTCCTGAACTCGATGCCACGTCATCTGGCTGTGTTGTTGTCTAGTCAGACCCTAGGCGCCTGGCTTTACTGAAGGCAAGTCAGCTGGCACGATGGCGGTCATGACCTCCATGACTCTCACGGGCCGACTCAGCGACCGCGATAGCTGGTCGGCGGACGGCTGCTCCGTCGCGGCGGCGCTGGACGTCGTCGGGCGCCGAGCCAGCCTGCTGCTGTTGCGGGAGGCGTTCTACGGGGCACAGCGGTTCGAGGAGTTCTCACGTCGGGCTCAGTTGAGCGAGAAGATCACCGCCATGCGTTTGAAGGAACTGGTCGACGAGGGGTTGTTGGAGAAGCGGCCGTACCACGATCCCGGCCAGCGCCGGCGAGAGGCCTACCACCTCACCGAGAAGGGCCAGGATCTGCAGCCTGCGCTGCTGGCGCTGATGCGATGGGGGGACCGGTGGGTCCGTCCCGACGGGGGACGAGTGGAGTTGACACACGCCGGGTGCGGAGCACCCGTCGAGGTCGAAGTTCGTTGTACTGCCGGTCATCCCGCGTCCGCGGCAGAGATCGAGGCCGCGTTACGCGGTTGAGGTGATCAGCTGGCCCGCGCGAGAGGCCATCTGCCGCAGCCAGATGTGTGCCGAATCGCGCTCGTGGACGGGGTGCCACCACAGTGACTCCACGAGGTGGCCAAGCTCGAACGGTAGCTTCGCGACGGTCACCGCTGAGCGAGGGTGCAGACGCGCGACCTGTTCGGGGACAAGGCCGATGCGGTCGGTGCCGGCCACCAGATAGGGCACGGCGAGGAAGTCCTCGGTCGAAATGGTGGTCCTGACGCTCACGCCCTCGGCGAGCAGCCGCGGCATGGGCGACATCGAGGCGAACGGATGCTGGTAGGCCATCACCCACGGCCTGGCCGCCAGATCCTCCCGGGTGAGGCCGGCGCCGTCGGCCGTGTCGGCAGAGACGATGCACACCCAGCGGTCCCGATACAGCTGCAGACTGGGCATGTTGGCCAGCACCCCCTGCGGTAGTGCGATCGCGTCGACGGTCCGGAGTTGTTCGGTCGAGCCGTGGACGAGCTGCGTGGTGCTGTGCTGGAACTTGAGCCGCACCTTGGGCGCTTCTTCGGCGACGAGGTCGGCCAGCGCCCTGCCGAGAACCGGCAGATGGCAGTCGGTGACGACGATCGTGAACTCGTGTTGCGAGTGCTCCGGATCGAAGGTCGGGCGGGTCTGGAACACCCGGTCGGTCCAGTTCAGGGCATCGGCAGTCTGTTCGACCAGCCGTTCTCCCAACGGCGTCAGCTCATAGGCGTTGCCCACCCGGGTGAGCAGTTCGTCGTCGAAGTGCCGCCGCAGCTTCCCGAGCGCGGCGCTGAGCGTCGGCTGGCTCAGGCCGAGACGCTGCGCCGCGCGGGTGACGCTCCGCTCCTGAAGAAGCGCATCCAACGACACCATGAGGTTGAGGTCGACAGCCATCCGTCCCGCCCTTCGTCGGTTATCAGCCTCATCTATACCTACCATTGGCAGTTTCGTCTTCCCCAATGACCCAGCGCGTCACAAACTAGAGGAAGAACACGGAACCGAGGAAAGGGAGAGGCCATGTCGTTGCGCGTCCTGATCGCCGGAGGCGGAATCGGCGGGCTCTGTTTGGCGCAGGGGCTACGTAGAGCTGGGATCGACTGCAGTGTCTACGAATCCGCTCCGGGCATCGTGCAAACCGGGTACCGGCTCCACATGAACGCCGCCGGAGGAGCCGCACTTCGGCAGTGTCTGCCCGAGAACCTCTATGAGTTCTACATGCAGACATCGCGGGTCAACGTCCGTCGCGAGATGTTCGTCATGCTCGACGACCAGGGGCGCGAACTGGGCGCCCGACCCCACATCGGCCCCCCGAACGACCCGGTGCGTCCCCATACCGCGGTGAACAGGCGGACCCTCCGCCAGATTCTCGCGGCCGGGCTCGACGGGATCATCCACTACGGGCACACCGTCACCGGCTACGACCTGGCCGACGACGAGGTGCGCCTGCGCTTCGCCGACGGCGGCTCCACGACCGGCGACGTCCTGGTCGCCGCGGACGGCATCAACTCGGTGATCCGCCGCCAACTCCTGCCCGAGGTCCCGACCATCGACACTGGGGCACGCACCCTTTCGGCCCGCGCGCCGTTGACCGACGCCTTGGTCGCCATGCTGCCCGAGGCCTTGTTCGACGGGTTCGCGTCGGCGTCGAGTGCGGACGGTTCCCGGTTCGTCTTCGGCGCCTACCAACCCCGGCGGCCCATCGATGAGGCCGCCGCCGAACTCGCCCCAGATGCCACCGTCGACTCCGTCGACCCCTACATGATGGTCAACTTCGGAGTGCGTCAGAACAGTCCGCTCCTAGCGGACATCCCCAACCTGTGGGCGGCGACCCCCGATCGACTGCACGCGATCATGCGCGCCGCCGTGCGCGGCTGGCACCCCGGTCTGGTCGAACTCGTCGATCGCATCGACCTCGCCACTCTGTTTCCGCTGTCGGTGCGCCGACTGGAGCCGGCCGAGCCATGGGCGCCGAGTCGGATCACACTGCTGGGCGACGCCATTCATGCCATGCCACCCACATTCGGGGCTGGCGCGAACAGCGCGCTGCGGGACGCCGCCTCGCTGGTCAGGGCGATGGAACGCGCGACGCAGGGGGTCGATCTGATCGAGGCCATCGGTGACTACGAGCGCGACATGCGGATGCACGTGTTTCCCATCCTGCGCGCGTCAGCCGACCCGCGGGCAATGAAGGTCGACTTCCGGCCCGAGGAGTTGTACGCGGCAACCTAGCCCCCAAACGGTCATGCCGGTGATTTCGGATGCTGCCGCCCGGTCGTCGGCGTGGGCTTCGAGTGTGCGGGCCCGCCGGCATGCATGATCGATCGATGTCGAAGCGCGCGGAGTACACCTATGCGTTGTACTCGGGGTCGGTCGCCGAGCCTGGCGATCGCAATCCCTATGCCGGCGAGTCGTTGGTCCTGGCGAAGCTGTGGATGCGCGGGTATCAGCGGATGCTGCGGGTCCGGATCGACACGGGCCCGGCGATGCAGAGGTACCGGGGAATCAAGTCCGCAGGCGATTCCGCGTCGTGAGTGCTCGGTTCGAGGTGCTCGACTGGACCGAGACGCGCATGGGCGTCATCAGCCTGCGCAGGCGGACCGAGCCGTCCCTGAACGTGGACGTCTACGAGGTCAAGCTCGGTGACGAATTCCTGATGTCGAGCTTGTTCACCGTGGCCGAGGTGGAACTGGCGCGCCAAGGGCTCGCACAGGCGGTCGGCGCCGACATCGACGTCGTCGTCGGGGGACTGGGCCTCGGCTACACCGCGCAGGCGGCACTCGGCGATCCGCGCCTGCGCTCGCTCGTGGTGGTGGAAGCCCTCGAGGAGGTCATCGGCTGGCATCAACGTGCGTTGCTCCCCGATACCGCCGAACTGGCGTCGGACACGCGGGTCCGCCTACACCGAGGTGACTTCTTCGAGATGGCCGCCAGCGACGTCGGTTTCGACCCGCAGACACCTGGCCGCCGGTTCCACGCCGTGCTCCTCGACATCGACCACACGCCGCGACACGTCCTGCACCCGAGCCACTCCGCGTTCTACACGCCTGCGGGGCTGAAGAAGCTTGCCCGGCACCTGCATGCCGACGGCGTCTTCGCGCTGTGGTCCGACGACCCGCCCGACCCAGCCTTCGAGGCGGTCCTCGCCGAGGTCTTCGACCGGTCCGAGGCATCCGTCGTCCAGTT
>JAQSXQ010000201.1 GCA_029256565.1 Mycobacterium sp. | reverse complement strand
AGATCGATGCGGTGCATGTCCGCGGTGAAGGCGGCGACGCCGCCGTGCTCGCTGCGCTTGGCTGCGTACATCGCCAGATCGGCCTGCTTGAGCAGTGCCTCGGCGGACGCGGCCGGTTCGTCGGCACTCTGGCCGGTCGACAGGCCGACACTGGGCCGCATGAACACGTCCTGCCCCTCGACGGAGAAGGGTTCGTCGAAGGCATCGAAGATCCGGTGCGCCACGACGATCGGTGGCTCGGAACCGTCCTCGAGCAGGACGGCGAACTCGTCGCCGCCCACCCGCGCGACGGTGTCGCCCTCGCCGACGCAATCGACGATGCGGACCGCAACTGACCTCAACAGCGCGTCGCCGGCCGGGTGGCCCAGCGAGTCGTTGACGAGCTTGAAGTCGTCGAGATCGATGGTCAGCACGGCAATGCTGCGTCCGTCCCGAACCCGCAGCGCCACCGCATGATCGAGGCGGTCCCGAAAGAGCGCGCGATTGGCGAGCCCGGTCAGGGGATCGCGCAACGCCTGATCCGCCACGGTTACCAAGAGGCGCCGGTTCTCCTCGGCGATGATGAGTTGCCGGGCCACCACTGCGGATACGACCACGAGTCCCGCGATCATCAGCGTCGGCGACCCGTCGTCGTTGGCTCCCAATGCGACCGCCAGGGGCAACGGGACGTACGGCAGCCACAGCGCCGTCTGGGACCCCGGCCGGGCGGGTCCGAATTCGATGTCGGCCGAACGCAACCCCATCATCGCCGCGACGGCGAGCAACAGCAGGCCCGCCACCCAGCCCGCGTCGACCAGTGCGCCGCTGGTGTAGGAACCGTTGGCATTGAGCAGGACGAAGACGCTGTCGGATACCGCCATGACCGCCATCGCGATCGTGAACACGACGACCAGACCGCGCTGCCCCGAGCGAGCCCGGGTGAGCATCACCAACGCCACGCTCAGCAGCACGATGTCGGTGATCGGATATGCGACGGAGACGGCGAACGCGAACCAATTCTCACTGCCCAGGCGGAACACCTCGTCGAGTCCGGTGGTCCACATGATGGCGAACAGCGACCCGGCGATGATGACCCCGTCGAGGAGTGGACGCGTTTGGGACTGTCCGACGGTGCCGATCGGTAGCAGGAGCAGCGCCACGCAGGCGGCGACGGGGAACACCAGATAGCCGGCATCCGCCAGCGAGGGGAACGGGGCAGTGCCCATGCCCTGCACCAGCTCGGTGTACGCCCACACCGCGTCGCCGAAGAACCAGCCGGCCAGCGCAATGGTCAGTGCCCCCCATGCCCGTCGCTGCGGACCACGGCTCGCCCGTGTGGTGACCGCCGAGCACACCGCCGCGAAGCCGCCCGCAATCAGGGAGCCGAGGTCGCTGACCACGAGCACCGTCGCCGGGCCGCCCCACCCGCCGATGAGCCAGGCGGCGAACACGGCGAAGCAGACACCGAGCACACCGCATACGAGGGTGAACCTCGACCGCGGCATGTAGTCCCCCCACTCGTCGCGCACGCGGCGCCCGAGGTGGCTGGACGGGTCGCCGACTAGAGACTACGGCGTCACGACGGAGCGGACGCCAAGATCAGGGGAGTGCGGGCTCGGGATCGTTGCGGGGCGGTGCGGGCCACGGGGAGGGGCGCGGTCTGGCGCGGACGATCTGCGGCCACCAGAACCAGCGCCCGAGCAGCGCGGCGATCGACGGCATCATCAGGGACCGGACCACCAGGGTGTCGAAGAGCAGTCCGAGTCCGATGGTGGTGCCGACCTGCCCGATGACTGTGAGCGAGCTGACTGCCATCGACATCATCGTGAACGCGAACACCAGGCCTGCCGACGTCACGACCGAGCCGGTGCCGCCCATGGATCGGATCATGCCGGTGTGCAGGCCGGCGTGGATCTCCTCCTTGAACCGCGCCACCAAGAGCAGGTTGTAGTCGGCGCCGACGGCCAGCAGGATGATGAGCGACATCGGTAGGACCATCCAGTGCAACTCGATGCCGATGAGGTGCTGCCAGATGAGGACCGACATCCCGAGCGATGCCCCGAGTGAGATCGCGACGGTGGCGACGATGACCGCCGACGCGACCACCGCGCGGGTGATGATCAGCATGATGATGAAGATCAGCGCCAATGCGGCGATGCCTGCGATGACGAGGTCGTAGTTCGCGCCGTCGGACATGTCCTTGAACGTCGCCGCACTACCGGCAAGGTAGACCTTCGATCCCTCGAACGGCGTGCCCTTGATCGCCTCCTTGGCGGCCAGCTTGATTGCGTCGATGCGGGCGATGCCCTCGGGTGTCAACGGGTCGCCCTCGTGAGACACGATGAAACGCACCGATTTTCCGTCCGGCGAGATGAAGTTCTTCATGCCGCGCTTGAAGTCTTCGTTGTCGAAGATCTCCGGCGGCAGGTAGAACGAGTCGTCGTTGCGCGCGGCATCGAACGCCTCGCCCATCGCGGTGGCGTTCTCCGAGCCCTCGGCCTGCTGGTCCTGCATGCCCTTCTGGGTGGCGTACTGCGTCAGCATCATCGTCTTCTGGGACTTCATCGATGCGATCTGCTCGGGCATCAGGGCCACCAGTTGCGGCATGAGTGCGTCCAGCTTCTCCAGTTCCGGTACCAGCAACTGGATGTCGTCGCTCATCGTGTTGATGCCGTCGAGGGTGTCGAACACCGATCTGATCGACCAGCAGACCGGGATGTCGTAGCAGTGCGGTTCCCAGTAGAAGTAGTTGCGGATCGGGCGGAAGAAGTCGTCGAAGTTGGCGATGTTGTCGCGCAGTTCGGTGATGTCGACGACCATGCCCTTGGTCTT
Organism: Mycobacterium sp.; assembly: GCA_029256565.1. Classification (GTDB taxonomy): domain Bacteria; phylum Actinomycetota; class Actinomycetes; order Mycobacteriales; family Mycobacteriaceae; genus Mycobacterium. The sequence continues at coordinate 2,375 of JAQSXQ010000201.1, read as the reverse complement.
GGCGACCATTTCGTGTGTGACGTCGGCCATTTGAGCGGTCAGGGCCGACATCTTCTCCATCGTTGCGATGGTTCTGTCCAAGTCGGCGGCCTGCTTCAGCATGTCGGCCGAGCGGTCGGAGTTGTACTTCTCGTTGAGCGTCTGCGTCGTGCTCTGCATGCTGATCTGGAACGGAATCGTCGAGTGCTCGAGAGGCTTGCCCTCGGGGCGGGTGATCGCCTGCACCTGGCCGACGCCCTGGACTTTCACCACGGCCTTCGCGATCTTGTCGATCACCAGGAAGTCGGCGGAGTTGCGCAGATCGCGGTCGGTTTCCACCAGCAGCAGTTCGGGATTCATCCTGGCGGGGGAGAAGTGCCGTTCGGCCGCGGCGTACCCAGCGTTGGCGGGCATGTTGTCGGGCAGGTAGTTGCGGTCGTTGTAGTTGGTCCGGTACCCCGGCAGCACCAGCAGGCCGATCAGGGCGAGCGCGACGGTGGCAACGAGGATCGGGCCGGGCCACCGCGTGACCGCGGCGCCGACCTTGCGCCACCCGCGGGTGCGCAGGGCGCGCTTCGGTTCCAGCGTCTTGCCGAACCGGCTGGCCACGGCGACGACTGCCGGGCCGATGGTGAGCGCCGTCAGCACGCAGGTCACCATCCCGATGGCGAGCGGGATCCCCATCGTGTTGAAGTACGGCAGGTTGGTGAAGTGCAGGCAGAACGTCGCGCCGGCAATGGTCAGCCCCGATCCGAGCACCACGTGGGCGGTGCCGTGAAACATGGTGTAGTAGGCCTCTTCTCGGTCCTCGCCCATGCCCCGGGCTTCCTGATATCGCCCGATCAGGAAGATGGCGTAGTCGGTGGCGGCCGCGATCGCAAGGGTCACCAGCAGGTTGGTCGCGAACGTGGACAGCCCGATGACGTCGTGGAACCCGAGGAAGGCGACCACGCCGCGGGTCGCGGTCAGTGCGAGCACCACCATGGCGAGGGTGAGCAGGACGGTGACGATCGATCGGTAGACCAGCAGCAGCATCACGATGATCACCGTGAACGTGACCGCCTCGATCAACCGCATGCTCTGGTCGCCCGCGGTGATCTGATCGGCGGCCAGCGCACCCGCACCCGTGACGTAGGCCGTGATGCCCGGTGGCTCGGGAACACCGGCGACGGCGTCTCGTACCGCCTCGACCGATTCGTTGGCCAGCGTCTCACCCTGATTGCCACGCAGGTAGATCTGTACGTAGGCGGACTTGCCGTCGGAACTCTGCGATCCCGAGGCGGTGAGGGGATCGCTCCACATGTCCTGCACGTGCTCGACGTGCTGGTCGTCGGCTTGCAGTTTGGCGACGATCTGGTCGTAGAACTGGTGAGCCGGATTGCCCAGTGGCTCTTCACCTTCCAGCACGACCATGGCCGAGCTGTTAGAGTCGAACTCCCCGAACACCTCGCCGACCCGCTTCATCGCGATCATCGACGGTGCCGAATCCGGCGTCATCGACACCGACCGCATCTTGCCGACCTCTTCGAGCTGTGGCACGACGACGTTGAGGACCGCGATGATCGCGATCCAGCCCAGGATGATCGGGACGGCCAGTGTCCGGATCATCCGTGGAATGAACGGCCGCGCCGCTCGGCCGGACGTCGGGGTGGCGCGTGTCAAGAGTTCACCGTTCGTCGCGTGGAATCGGCGTCGCCGATCGGAGCCGGCGCGGGCGACCTCTTCGACGGTCGGCGACCGCTCGCGGCGGTCAGGGGCAGCTCGGCTTTTTACATAGTACGGCTAAAGACATCGCGTGCAAGCTCGCCGCGGATGATGCCGAGCACATGGGGAACACGTGTGTGACGACGGTTACAGCTGAACGCGCACAGGGGTTTACACCGGCGCCGCGCGACTACGCCGGAGCGGGTGCCTCGTCTTCGGCCGTGAGCGGCCGGGCGATCGACTCGAGGCTCTGCCCCTCCGCGTCCACGCCGAGGAACACCTCGACCAGGCCCGCGATGACCATCAACGCCCCGCCGAGGAAGTAGCCAGGGGCGATGCCGGTGATGTCGCCGCTGCCGGATGCGTTTTCGATCAGCACGCCGAACAGCAACGGTCCGGTGATGCCGCCGACGGCGGTACCGATCGCGTAGAAGAACGCGATGCACAGTGCCCGCGTCTCCATCGGAAAGATCTCGCTGACGGTCAGGTACGCCGAGCTGGCGCCTGCTGAGGCGAAGAAGAAGATGACTGCGCCGCACAGCGTGAGTGTGACCGCAGTCAGAGAGCCGAGGAAGAACCCGACGATGGCGAGTAGGACGCCGGACACGATGTAGGTGCCCGCGATCATCCGCACCCGGCCGACGGTGTCGAACAGCGGGCTGAGCGCCAGCGCGCCGATGAAGTTGCTCGCG
>JAQSXQ010000200.1 GCA_029256565.1 Mycobacterium sp. | reverse complement strand
CCCACCTGGACCTTCAGATACGTGATCGAGAACGTGACCACCAGGTAGTACATGATGTTCTCGCCGAACCGCAGGCCCATCGCGGTGAAGACGCCGCGCGGGTAGCGCTTGAGCACCTCGACGACGCTGAACGACGTGGCCTTGATCCGCTCCGCTTCCTCTTGCGCGGCAACGAAGATCGGGGCATCGGTGACCTTGGTGCGGATGTAGTAGCCGACCAGGACGACCACCGCGGACAGCCAGAACGCGACGCGCCAGCCCCACGACAGGAACGCCTCGTCGGACAGCGTGCCGGTGAGGGCGAGGAGCACGATGGTCGCGAGCAGGTTGCCGACCGGGACGCCGGCCTGCGGCCAGCTGGCCCAGAATCCGCGTTGGCGGTCGGGACTGTGTTCGGCAACGAGCAGGATCGCGCCACCCCACTCGCCGCCGACCGCGAAGCCCTGGATGAATCGCAGCAAGACCAACAGCCCTGGTGCCCAGTACCCGATCTGCCCGAACGTCGGCAGGCAGCCCATCAGGAACGTCGCGGCACCCACCAGCAGCAGGCTGAACTGCAGGAGCTTCTTGCGGCCGAACTTGTCGCCGTAGTGGCCGAACACCACACCGCCGACGGGACGCGCGACGAAGCCGACGGCGTAGGTCGCGAAGGCCAGGAAGATCGCGTTGAGTTCGCTGGTCGTCTCCGAGAAGAAGATCTTGTTGAACACCAGCGTGGCCGCAGTGCCGTAGAGGAAGAACTCGTACCACTCCACGACGGTGCCGGCCATGGAGGCGACGACCACCCGCTTGAGACCGGTCGTTATGGGGCTGCTCATGAGACCACCTTCCGTTGTGACGCGGCACACATAGCTCATGAGTATTCCTGCAGGAACTGATCCAGTGCAATGGGCAGAATCGCAGCATGCGTCTGCGAAAATGCAGACATGACGACGCCGAGCGCGGACGACCTCCTCGTCCTGCTGGCGGTCGCACGTTCCGGCCGGTACGTCACCGCAGCCGACGAACTCGGCATGAACCACACGACGATCTCGCGGCGCATCGCCACGCTGGAGCAGTCACTCGGTGGCCGGCTGCTGGTGCGCGTGGCGGGCGGTTGGGAACTGACCGACATGGGGCGCAGCGCGTTGTCGGCGGCCGAGGCGGTCGAGTCCGCGGTGCGCGGCCTGTCGGCCGATCCCGACGGCGGCCGACCGCTCAGCGGTGTGGTGCGGATGTCGGCCACCGACGGCTTCAGCGCCTACATCGCCGCGCCCGCGGCAGCCGACGTGCAACGGGCCCACCCGGACGTGGCGGTGGAACTCGTCGCGACCACGCGCCGTGCGACGCAGCAGCGTTCCGGCCTCGACGTCGAGGTGGTGGTCGGCGAACCGCAGGTGCACCGGGCCAAGGCGATCCGCCTCGGCGACTACTGCCTCGGCCTCTACGGCTCGCGGGACTACCTCCAAAGACACGGCACGCCGGCCTCGCGCGCCGACCTGACCGGCCACCCCCTGGTGTACTTCATCGACTCGATGCTGCAGGTCGACGACCTCGACCTCGCCCGCGCCGTGGCACCCGGGATGCGGGAGTCGGTCACGTCGACCAACGTCTTCGTCCACGTCGAGGCCACCCGAGCGGCAGCGGGCCTGGGCCTGCTGCCCTGCTTCATGGCCGACCGGCACGACGACCTGGTCCGGGTCCTGCCCGACGCCGTCGCACTGCGACTCACCTACTGGCTCGTCACCCGATCCGAGACCCTGCGCAGGCCCGAGGTCGCCGCCGTCGTCGACGCGATCGAACACCGCATGCGGGAGCTACGAGACGTTCTCCTCGGCACGGTCTAGCGTCGAACCATGCCCTTCCTGGAGACCCAAGGCGCCCGCGCGTACTACCGGCACTGGGCCGCCGAGGACCCGGCCGCCGCCGTGGTGTTCCTGCATGGCTTCGGCGAGCACACCGGGCTCTACCACCGCTACGCGTTCGCACTCAACGCCCGCGGCATCGACGTGTGGGCCGTCGATCAAATGGGCCACGGGCTCAGCCCGGGCGACCGCGGCGACTTCGGCACCATCGAGGCCTCCTCGGCGCTCGCCGATCGACTCACCGAGATCGCCGAAGAGACCACGCCCGGGCTGCCGCTCGTCGCGGCAGGCCATTCGTTCGGTGCGATCGTGACGCTGTTCCGCGTGCTCGGCACTCCGGATCGGTACCGGGCGGCCGTCGTCTCCGGCGCGCCGCTGGTTCCCGTGGCCGGCCTGCTGGACGTCGACACGTCGTTGGCGATCGAGCCGGCCTGGCTGTCGGCCGACGAGTTCTACCTCGACGCGATGGAGAACGATCCCCTGGCCTTCGTCGATGCCGACAGCGGCTCGCTGACCCGCGAACTCGATCGGGCGTGGGACCGGTTCGGGAAGGACCTGCCGACCCTGTCGATACCCACGCTCGCAGTGCACGGCGAGGACGACCCCATCGCGGACGTCGGCGCGGTGCGCGCCTACGCCGAGCAGATCGAACCGCTGTCGCTCTACGAGATCCCCGGTGGCAGACACGACATCCTCAACGACTCCGCACACCGGCAGGTCGCCGCCGCGGTCGCTGACTTCGTGACCGAGCACGTCGGGCAGTGACGCGCGTCTAGAGCCAGGTGTCCGACGTCGTGGTGGTGAGGAAGGCCTCGAGATCGTCACGCCAGTGCGCGGGCGTGTTCTTGTCGGGCTCGATACCGGTGTACTCGCCCCGGTAGAACAGCAGCGGCCGTGGCTTGCGCTTCGGCACCTCCGACAGCGAGTGCACCGCACCGAAGACCACGAAGTGATCGCCGCCGTCGTGCACCGAGTGCACCGTGCAGTCGATGTGCGCCAGGGTGTCGGCGATCACCGGCGACCCCAATGCCGAAGGAATCCAGTCAATCCCGGCGAACTTGTCCGGCTCCCTCGACCCGAACCGCGCGGACACGTGCTGTTGCTTTTCGTGCAACACGTTCACGCAGAACTTGCCGCTGGACTCGATCGCCTGCCAGGACCGCGACTGCTTGGTCGGGCAGAACAGCACCAGCGGCGGGTCGAGCGACAGCGCCGCGAAAGACTGACAGGCGAAGCCGACGGGCTCATCTTCGTGCACCGTCGTGATGATCGTGATGCCGGTGCAGAACTGCCCAAGCACCTGCCGGAACGTGCGTGGGTCGATACCCGGGTCGCTCATCTTCGACTGCTCTTCGCGCAAGCGCTCATCGGGGACTACTTGAAGCCCACGCTGAAGTCGTGACCCCACAGGCTGACCGCGGTGCTCTCGCGGGCCACCCAGCTGGTGTCGTCCTCCACTTCGAGTCCCTCGCAACCGAACTCGATGTCGAAGCCGCCCGGAGTCTTCATGTAGAACGACAGCATCTTGTCGTTGACGTGGCGGCCGAGCGTTGCCGACATCTTCACCTTGCGGCGCAGCGCACGGTCGAGGCAGAGGCCCACGTCGTCGGCGTTCTCGACCTCGACCATGAGGTGCACGATGCCGCTGGGCGTCTCGCCCGGCATGAACGCGAGGCTGTGGTGCCGCGGGTTGACGCCGAGGAAGCGCAGCCACGCAGGCGCGCCATCGGCCGGGCGGCCGACGAGCTGCGGTGGCAGACGCATGGAGTCGCGCAGATGGAACCCGAGCACGTCGCGGTAGAAGTGCAGCGTCTCGGCGTCGTCGCGCGTGGTCAGCACGACGTGCCCGAGCCCCTGCTCCTCGGTGACGAACTTGTGGCCGTACGGGCTCACGACCCGGCGGTGCTCGAGTGCGACGCCGTGGAACACCTCGAGGGTGTTGCCCGACGGGTCGTCGAAGATGATCATCTCGTCGACGCGGCGGTCGGCGAGTTCGGCCGCAGTGGCCTCCTTGTACGGCGTGCCGTGGATGTCCAGCGCGGAGCGAACCTCCTGCAGCGCAGCGGCATTGGAGGTCTCCCAGCCGGACTGCAGCAGGCGGTCGCGCTCACCGGGAACGATGACCAAGCGGGCGGGGAACTCGTCCATCCGCAGGTACAGCGCTTCCTCGTTGGGACCGGATCCCTCGACCATGCCGAGGACCTTCAGTCCGTACTCGCGCCAGGCCGCCATGTCGGTGGCCTCGAGTCGCAGATAACCGAGTGACCTGATGCTCATTTGCCTGCCCCCTTGCCTGCCGTGAGGAAATCAGCGGTCAGCTTGTTGAATTCGTCGAACTTCTCCAGCTGCGCCCAGTGGCCGCACTGGCCGAACACGTGCAGTTGCACGCGCGGAATCTGCTTCAGCGCCACCAGGGCACCGTCGAGCGGGTTCACCCTGTCCTCGCGGCCCCAGATCAGCAGGACCGGCTGGCGCAGCTTGTACACCTCGCGCCACATCATGCCGAGTTCGAAGTCCGCACCCGCGAAGGACTTGCCCATCGCCTTCGCGGCGGCGAGTGACTCCGGCTGGCTGGCGATCTCGAAGCGCTCGTCGATCAATTCCTCGGTGATGAGGCTCTGATCGAAGACCATGATGCGCAGGAACTTCTCCATGTTCTCGCGCGTGGGGTCCATGGTGAACCGGCCGAGGAGCTTGACGCCCTCGGTCGGATCGGGCGCGAACAGGTTCACGCTCAGCCCGCCGGGACCCATCAGCACCAGCCGACCGGCACGCTTGGGGTTGTCGAGCGCGAAGCGCACGGCCGTGCCGCCGCCGAGCGAATTGCCCACCAGCGCAGCGCGTTCGATGCCGAGGTGGTCGAACAGGCCCAGCAGCGCGTTCGCACTGTACCGGTTGTACTGCTCGTGCTCGGTGAGCTTGTCGGAGTGCCCGTAACCGGGCTGGTCGACCGCGATCACGTGGAACTGCCGCGCCAGAACCGCGACGTTCTTCGAGAAGTTCGACCAACTCGACGCGCCGGGGCCACCGCCATGGAGCAGGACGATCGTCTCCGAATGCCCAACGCCCGCTTCGTGATAGTGCAGGCGCATGTCCCTCTCGCCGGCACGAACCTGCGCATAGCGCGACGTCGACTCGAAGGTGACCTCGACCTGCTGCTCGGTCTCTTGGATGTATGACGTCATGAAGTGTGAGACCCCGCTAGACCATCGTGTCCTGGGGCGGGAGGCCGAAGGCCTCGTTGCCGAAGATCATGTACGCGCGTTCCGGCTCGTTCGCGGCGTGCACGCGCCCGGCGTGGGCGTCACGCCAGAACCGCTGCACCGGCTTGCGGAGTTCGAACGGAATCTCCTTGCCCGCCTTCAGCAGTGCGTACTCGTCTCCGACGTTGCCGATCAGTTGGCGCCAGCCGGCGTCGATGTCGCTGGCCGCCTCGGCGATGCGCACCTTGGCGAACGGGTCGTCCTTCGACTTCTCGCCGGCGAACGCCGCACGCACCCGCTTGCCCTGATGCTCGACGTGCGCGTCGTAGGCGCCGTATGCCATGCCCATGATCGGCGCGGTGATCGTCGTGGGATGCATGGTGCCCCATGGCATCTTGTAGACCGGCGCGGTGTTGTTCTCCAGACCGCCCGCGGTGCGGTCGTTCATCGCCTTGTACGACAGGAAGCGGTGGCGCGGCACGAACACGTCCTTGACGATGACGGTGTTGCTACCCGTGGCCTTCAAACCGACCACGTGCCACACGTCGTCGATGCGGTACTCGGTGCGCGGAATCAGGAAGCTGCCGAAGTCGACGGGCTTGCCGTCCTTGATGACTGGGCCGCCGAGGAACGCCCACGTGGCGTGGCCGGAGCCCGACGACCACTGCCAGGCACCGCTGACGAGGTAGCCGCCGTCGACCACGACGCCCGCGCCCATCGGGGCGTAGGACGACGAGACGCGGACCGTGGGGTCGTCGCCCCACACCTCGTCCTGAGCCTTCTGATCGAACAGCGCGAGGTGCCAGTTGTGCACGCCGATGATGGAGCTGACCCACCCGGTGGACCCGCACGCACTGCCCAGCCGGCGCACCGCCTCGTAGAACGACGTCGGGTCGCACTGCAGGCCGCCCCACTGCTCGGGCTGCAGGAGCTTGAAGAAACCAACCTCGTTGAGTTCGTCGATCGTCTCGTCGGGAATCTGGCGCAGATCCTCGGCCGCCTGGGCACGCTTGGCGATACGCGGCAGCAGATCGTCGATTCCGTCTAGGACCGACTGCGCATCGCGTTGTTCAATGGACGTCACTGCATTGCCTCCAGCATCGCGGGCCCGTACTCGATCTAGTCGCAAGATTAGAACACGTTACGATTCGTGTCGAGTAAGGCTTTCCTTTGGTGGCTGGACCTGCGGAAGCAGGTTTTTGTAACATGTTCTAGTTCTGGGCGCTCACCGCGGCGGACGACGAGAGAATGGGAGACGCCAGCGTGACCGACGAACCACTCGGCAGCCACGTACTCGAACTCGAGTTGGCCGACGTGGTCATCGAGACCGCCGACGCACGTTCCCTGGTGTTCAAGGTGCCCGACGGACACGACGTGCCCGCGGACAAGCTGAAGTACGCACCGGGGCAGTTCCTCACTCTGCGCGTACCGAGTGACCGCACCGGTTCGGTGGCGCGGTGCTACTCCCTGAGCAGTTCCCCGTTCACCGACGGCGCCCTGACCGTCACCGTCAAGCGCACCGACGGCGGGTACGCCTCGCACTGGCTGTGCGACAACGCCGCTCCCGGGATGCGGGTGCACGCACTGCCGCCGTCGGGGACGTTCGTGCCCAAGACGCTCGACACCGACTTCCTGTTGCTGGCCGCGGGCAGCGGCGTGACGCCGATGATGGCGATCTGCAAGTCCGCGCTGTCGGAGGGCAACGGCAACGTCGTGCTCGTCTACGCCAACCGCGACGAGAAGTCGGTCATCTTCGCCGGCGCGCTGCGCGAACTCGCCGCCAAGTACCCGGACCGGCTCACGGTGGTGCACTGGCTCGAGACCGTGCAGGGCCTGCCGTCGTCGACCGCGCTCGGCACGCTGGTTGCGCCGTATGCCGCCCACGACGCGTTCATCTGCGGTCCCGGCCCGTTCATGGCCGCCGCAGAGGAAGCTCTCAAGACGGCGGGCACCGCACCCGAGCGGATCCACATCGAGGTGTTCAAGTCGCTCGAGTCGGATCCGTTCGCCGCGGTCGTGATCGCCGAGGACGACGACTCCGATCAAGGCCCCGCCACCGCCGTGGTCACGCTCGACGGCGAGACCCACGAGATCAGGTGGCCGCGGAGCGCGAAGTTGCTCGACGTGCTGCTCGACAAGGGCCTCGACGCCCCGTTCTCCTGCCGGGAGGGCCATTGCGGCGCATGCGCGGTGCTGATGAAGAGCGGTGCCGTGGACATGGCGATCAACGACGTCCTGGAGCCATCGGACCTCGACGAGGGCCTGATCCTCGGTTGCCAGGCCACCCCGATGTCGGATTCGGTCGAAGTCACCTATGACGAGTGAGCCGGAAGCTACGGTGAGCCCGAGCAAGGGCCGGACCATTCTGGCGGACAGGAGCATCATGAGACGGTTTGCTGCGATCGCCGCCGTGTTCTCGGCGGTCTGGCTCGCGCTGACCCTCGTCACCCCGATGTCGGCATCGTGGGCCGCGCAGGACGTCGACACGTCGACGATCCCGACGAACCCGTACGACACGCTGGAGATGAAGGTGACGGCGAACTGCGTGCTCGCCGACAACCAGTGCTACTTCACGACCGCCGCGAGCCTGCTCGGACCCGGCGGGCCCATCCCGTTCCCCGGCGACTTCTGGGGCAAGCAGACGACGACGGTGCGGTCGATGGACCGGATGGTCTACATGGACTCCGACTTCAACGCCCCCAACACGCGGATGTTCAAGTCGATCACCGACACCGAGTACACGACGGTGTACTTCGGCAGCGGCCCGCCGGAGAAGTTCATGCTGAACGGCAGCTCGCGCACCACCGACTGGGCCACCGGTCGCCCGAAGACCGATGCCGACTACATCGTGTGCTCGCACATCCAGGTGGTCTACGCCGGGGTGAACCTCACGTCGCCGGACGCCTGCGCCCAGACCAGGTACTGAGCGCTTCCCACTTTCGCCGAACGTCGGTTACCGCCACGCCAAATCGCGAATGGCGTGGCACGAGTCGACACTCGGCGAGCGCGAGCTACCGGGGCAACCCGAGCAGCCGCTCCCCCGCCAGCGTCAGCAGGATCTGCTCGGTGCCGCCCGCGATCGACAGGCAGCGGGTGTTCAGGAAGTAGCGCACGTCGGGTGAATCGACGATGCCCGCTCCCGCGTGCGACTCCATGATCGTCTCGGCCAGCGTCTGCCGGTACCGCACGCCGATCAGCTTCCGCACGCTCGACGGCGCACCCGGATCATGGCCGCCCACGGCCATCTTCGCGATCA
>JAQSXQ010000199.1 GCA_029256565.1 Mycobacterium sp. | reverse complement strand
GACGAGGATCACCTTGCCAACGGTTCGCTTCGATTCCACCAGTTCGTGGGCTCGTCCCGCTTCAGCCATGGGAACGACCGTGTCGACCACCACGCGGATGGCGCCCGCCGCGAATAGGGGGAGCACGTCCCGGACGACACCGGCGATGATGTCGGCCTTCTGATCCAACGGGCGGGCCCGCAGCATCGTCGCCGAGATGGTGGCACGCTTGGACATCAACATACCCAGGTCGAGCAGGACCGGCTCGGTGGAACCTCCGATGATCACCAGACGGCCGTCGGGAGCGAGGCATTCGACATTTCGCGCGAGGTAATCGGAACCGACTACGTCGAGGATGGCATCGACGCCGCGGCCGTGGGTCGCACTCAGTGTCGCCGCGACGAAGTCCTCGGCGCGATAGTCGATCGCCGTCTGCGCGCCGAGACCGAGGCCTGCGCGGGCCTTTGCCTCAGTGCCGGCGGTGGTGATCACCCGTGCTCCGATGACCGTGGCCCATTGGATGGCGAAGGTACCGATGCCACCTCCCGCCCCGTGGATCAGAACGGTCTTTCCTGCGGTGAGGCCGGCGATCATGGCAAGGTTGGAGTAGACGGTGGCCGCGACCTCGGGTATGGCGGCCGCCTCGATCATCGAGAGCCCCGCGGGAATTGGCATGACCTGCGCGGCCGGCACCGCCACTAGATCGGCGTACCCGCCCCCGTCGAGTAGGGCACACACTTCGTCGCCGACTTTCCAAGCAGTCACGTCGGCTCCGGCATCGACGATCGTTCCCGCACACTCCAATCCGAGTGGACGTGGCGCCCACGCCGGGACCGGGTAGTGGCCCCGGCGTTGGAGGAGATCGGCGTTGTTGACTCCGGCAGCTGCCACGGCGATCACCACTTCGTGTGGACGGGGCCGCACGGGATCGACTGCGCGCCAATGCAGAACGTCAGGCGGTCCAGGATGGTCGAACAGTATCGCCGATGTCACGGTGGTTCCTCTCCGATCGGTTCGGGATCAAGCGTTCGCGACGGACCGTGCAGCGGCGCGGGCGATGCTCTGCGCGTAGAGCGGCGTTTCGACCTGGCAGTGTCGTCCCGATGCGTCTTGGCGGGCGTGCGCCGCCTCGTCGAACGTCTGTCCCTGCTCGGCGATGAAGTCGAGGAAGTCCTCGGTCGGGTGCGAGGTCACCGTGTTGGTGTAGCGGCACCAGTCCCCGTCGAGCTGCTCCATGCGGAGTTCCCAGATGACCTGTGTCGTCGTCCATCCCCGAGGAGTGAGGATGTCCGAGAGCGACACCATCCTGCAGTAGTGGGGTTCTGCGACGTCGAAGCGGTACTGCTGAACAACCAGTCCCGTGCCGATCATCTCGACGTTGATCGACATCGGCGTCCCGTCGTCGTCGACCGTGTAGCCAGCCGCCTTGTGATCTCCAGGGGCGCAACGCTGATACTCGTGCGTTGGTAGCGTCTTGAGCCACTGCGCGATGTCGACGTCGTCGAACGACGTCTCGACGTCCGCGGTGACGACGGCGTGCGAAAGAACCAGATCTTCTCGAACTACGGTGCTCACCGAGTACTCCTGTCACGTGTCTTCGAGTCGGCCCGCGGCGGGGTGCCTTGGCATGATCCGACGACTTCAGCATCTCGGCACCGGGGGCGGAGTGACAATGATGCTGACGCGACCTCGGCGGGTAGGGCTAGCGGTAAGCGCGCCGGCACGTCCGCACGAACCGCACGAACCGCACGAACCGCGAGCGGAGTCGGCTACGCGCAGTCAGCCGGGGGAGGGCGCGGTGGGGTCGGAGATCGAAAAGTCCCACGTTCCCTCGGCGATGTCCGCGAGCCGTTGCAGATAGGCGGCGCGGGCTTCTTGCGAGGTTGCCATGCGCTCGCGGTCCAGCACGGACACTCCTAGTTCGGCCGGCGGCAGGGTTTGCGCCGTCGCCGCTACGCCGTAGAACGGCAGGTGATCGTCGAATCCACCTGGCGCGTAGAAGTTGAGCAGTCGAGCGTCCTCGTCGGACACCACCCGAAACGAATGCCTGGTCGACTTGGGAACCCAGACCGACGATCCCGGTCCTATCCGCACGACGTCGTCGCCGGGCCCGACGACCAACTCCAGTTCGCCGGACAGGACGTAGAAGCCCTCCGCTTGCCGCTCGTGGACGTGCGCCGGCGGGCCGGCTCCTGCGGGAACGATCTGCTCGAGAAGCGTGAATTCTCCACGGGTTTCGTCGGCGGACATCAAGACGTTCCAGAGCCCACCGCGATACCAGTACGCCGGGGATTCCCCGGCTCGGCCGACCTGCACTCGCGGTCTTGACTCGTCATTCGCTGTCATGGGATGCCCTCGCTTCAAGTTGTTGTCGCGGCGTGACATCACTATAACACCGATGTCTCGCCGTGACATCGGTACGGCCATGCGTTGTTGTCACGGCGTGTCATGGCGTCCAGTAACGTTGGACCATGCCTCGGTGGGAGCACGGCAGCGAAGACCGGCTGAAGCAGGCCGCGATGGAACTCTTCGACGAGCAGGGGTTCGCGAACACCACCGCCGTCGAGATCGCGAACCGAGCGCGTGTCACCACTCGGACCTTCTTCAGGTACTTCTCCGACAAGCAAGCACTGGTGTTCGCGGACGCCGAGTTGCTCCGCGCGGCGCTCGTCGAGCGACTCCTGCAAGCCACGACCATCGACGAGCCGCTGCAGACGGTTATGCACGCCCTGGCCGGATTCGATTGGGAGAGCTTGGGATCGCGGGACATCCAACGCCAACGGAGCGCCATGATCGACGCGAACCCAGATCTGCTCGAGCGCGATCTCATCAAGCAGCAGCAGATGGCCGACGACTTCAGTCGCGCACTGGCGCAACGCGGGGTCGCGTCACACGTCGCCGAAGTCGCGGTACACGTGGGAATCCAGCTGTTCCGAATCGCTTATCGGCGATGGCTGGCAGCCGACGAGAAAAACGTCGATCTGACGAGGTTGGTCGACGAGGTGACGTCGACGCTCGCCGAACTCGTTCCCAGCAATCCTTCGGCCGCTGCGACCTAATGGACGCCTCGTCGCGGACGCTCGATCCCTCCACGGGTGAGTTGCTGGTCGCCACCAAGGCCGCGGGCCCGGCGGCGCGCCTGGGTCACGACTTGACGATCGTCATGGACCAGTGGATCGCCGAGGTGTCATGGGTCGACGGACGTCCCACTGCCGTGAGTCTGATCGTCCAGTCAGCCTCACTGTCGGTCCTGCGTGGTGACGGGGGAGTGAAGTCGCTATCGGGAGCGGAGAAGGCGCTGGTGCGATCGAATGCGTTGCGAGCGCTCGACGTAAAGCGTCACCCTACGATCGGCTACCGGAGCGACGAGATCGTGGTTACCGACGACGGTTACCGACTGGTGGGCTCGCTCGTCATCCACGGCAAGAGCCAGCCGCGCGCGATCGACCTTCAGGTGACGGACCTCGGCGACAGGTGGCGCATGACGTGCGACTCCGTCGTCCGCCAGTCCGAGTTCGGTGTCAAGCCGTATTCGTTGATGATGGGATCACTGCGGGTCGCCGACGACGTGACGGTGTCGTTCACGGCGAATCTGGCCAAGGGCTGAAGGAAAATCGCTGCGACACCCCCGATCTCCGCGCAACGTTGCCGTTACGGCTGAGTTTCGGCAGTGTGGGGGGATGAGCGAAAACGCGAAGGTCACCGTTGAACGAACCATCGATGCGTCCGCAGCCGAGGTCTTCGACGTCATCTCCAATCCCGAGCGCCATCCGGCGCTCGACGGCTCCGGCTTCGTCCGCAGTGTCGATCACGCTGACCGGATCCAGGCGGTCGGCGAGGTATTCACGATGAACATGCAGGGCGACCACATGGGCGGGGAGTACAAGACCGACAACCACGTGTCCGGTTATGCGAAGGACAAGCTGCTGGCCTGGAAGACCGCGCCCGAGGGCACGGACCCTCCGGGGTGGGAGTGGTTGTGGGAGTTCGAGTCTCAGGGGCCGAACGAGACGTTGGTCCGCCACACCTACGACTGGTCGAAGGTCACGGACAAGAAGCTCCTCGAGAAGGTGTCGTTCCCGCTGGTCACCAAGGATCAACTGGACGACACACTGTCCCGGCTCGCCGCGGAAACCTCGTCCTGACCCGACGCCTCATCGGGGGAGTGACCTATCCGTTGTCCCGCCAGGTGAGCACCTCCTTGAGAGACGACAGGTCGTAACCGTCGTCGGCGGTGAGTTCGGTCTGGAACAACGTGACTCCTGCCTCGCGGAAGGCGTCGGCGCTGTCGGCGTTCTCCCATAGCGTCGAGCGTTCGATGTCGGCGCCGTTGCGGCCGAACGACGCTGCCAACTCGTCGACGCGGTCGCTGGACCTCCGGAAGGCGTCGAGGTCGGTGAACGCGTGCCAGATGTCGGCGTGCCGGGCAACGGCGGGCAACGAGCGCTTGGGTCCGGTGCCACCGATGAGGATCGGAAGCTTGCGCACGGGCGGCGGAATCAATGCAGCGAGCCGGTTCTCGATGCGGATCAGGCTCTCGTCGAACAGGTCGAATCGGGAACCGAAGGTGCCGAAGTCGTATCCGTAGGTGGTGTAGTCCTTTTCGTACCATCCCGCGCCGAGGCCGAGGATGAGCCGTCCGCCGCTGATGTGGTCGACGGTGCGCGCCATGTCGGCGAGCAGGTCCGCATTGCGGTAGCCGACGCCCGTGACGAGGAGGCCGATTTCGGCGTGTGAGGTGATCTCGCCCCACGATGCCAGCGCGGTCCACCCCTCGAAGTTGGCGACGTCGGGCTGCTCGTCGAACATGATCGGCTTGCCGTCGGCGATTCCCTTCATCGCGGGGCGGTGAAAGTGGTCGTAGCCGAAGATCACGTCGACGCCGAGGTCGTCGGCGCCTAGGACGGCGTCGCGCCAAGTGCGGTAATCGGGCGTGCCGCCCGGCTGGATCTGCACGGCGACGCGGACGGGACGAGTCATGGATGCTCCTGAGTCGGGGAAGGGCGACCCTTGAGCCAAGTTCACCGGACGCGGTGTTTATTCCGCATCGACACGTCTTTGCTCGCGCTCAGTTCAGAATCGCCCGCGCGACCACCCGGAGGCCGGCGACGCGGTACACGCGGCAATCGGTGTCGAGCACCGTCAGGGCCGACCGCGGCCGACCGCGTGCATCGAACGCCCCCATCGCACAGGTGCCCACCGGATGGAATATGGTCGTTCCCAGCTCGCGGGCCGCCTGCTCGAGGTCTTCGTCGCTCTCCAGTCGTGGGCCCGGCAGCACCTCTTCTGGGCGGTAGCGGGCCAGCGGCTGCGCCGCCATGATCCGCCGGGTCATCCTCAAACCCCGCACGGCGATCTCACGATCGGCGTCAGTGGACAGGTAATTGCAAGAGATTTTCGGCGAGGTCAACGGATCTGCGCCAGCTATGCGCACATGGCCTCGCGAAGTGGGTCGCAGATTGCACACCGACGGAGTAATCGCTCCGAAGGGGTGCAGCGGCTCGCCGAACTTGGCCAACGACAAGGGCTGCACGTGCCACTCCAGGTTGGGGCTGGCCAACGCGGGATCGCTTCTGGCGAAAGCCCCCAACGTGGAGGGCGGCATGGTCAGGGGTCCCGAGCGAAATAGCAGGTACTGAAGTCCCATGCCTGCACGGGTGATCCAGTTCCGGTACAGCGTGTTGACGGTGCGGGCGCCCTGCACCCGGTACACCGTTCGCAGCTGCAGGTGGTCCTGGAGGTTCTCACCCACTCCCGGCAGGTCGACGGCTACCGGCACCTGATGCTGGGTGAGCAGCCCGGCCGGACCGAGCCCCGAGGCTTGCATGAGCTGCGGCGACCCAATGGCTCCGGCGCTCAGGATCACCTCCCGGCGGGCCTGGACGTCGATGATCTGTCCGTCTCTGCGCAGCCGCACGCCGGTGGCGCGGTGCTGAGCCGCCGTCCAGGCGCCGCGCCGCTGACCGTCGTGGACCTGGTCGTCCATCAGCAGGTGCAGGGCCTGGGTGTCGGTGTAGACGGTGAGATTCGGTCGTCGTGCGACGGGATGCAGGAAGGAATCGGCCATCGACCAGCGACGGCCGCGCCGCTGGTTGACGTGAAAGTACGCGCTGCCGTCGTTGCTTCCGCGGTTGAATTCATCGATCGGATCGATGCCCAGCTCGGCAGCGGCGGCCTGCCAGGCGTCCAAGATCTTCCAGCGCACGCGTGGCCGCTCGACGGCGATTTCACCGCCGGCGCCGTGCCACTCGTCGGCGCCGCCGAAGTAGTCTTCCAGCTCCTTGTAGATCGCCAGGGTCTCGCCGGGG
>JAQSXQ010000198.1 GCA_029256565.1 Mycobacterium sp. | reverse complement strand
TGAGCACACCGACGACCGCCTGGTGCATGGCTTCGCGGCCGCATACCGTCTGTTGCGCCACCACACCGCGCTGCCGACGGTGCTGCGCGTCAACCCGGAGATCCTGACGCCATACCTGATTGCGGAGAACAGCCTGGCGCTGAACCTGGCACGAGGCTTCGTCTACTCCGCCATCCGCGACGGCGAACTACCCGCAAATGCGCGGTCCGAGTTCGCCGAACACATTGCCCGGTCGATACATTCGTTCATCCTGATCCCGGGCGGCGAGCTCAACCTCGATCTTCCCGACGGGCCGGAGAACTACGCGCGCCGATTCCTGCTACCGGTCCGCGATGCGCTCAGCATCGAAGTGCGCGCCAGCTAAGCCGGTTTCATGTAGAACGGCATCTCGATGGTGGGCCACTGGTTGCGCCCGCAGGAGCCGCTCGGTCCGATCGTCTTGTCGAATCCGGTGTACTCCGTGGCATCCGCGTCGACGTGACCGTTGGCACCGACCGGGTAGAACTTGTACGTCTGGAAACCCTCGACCGGGACACCGTCGGCGCAGAACCGCCAGTTCGGCACCTTGCGCTTGACGTACCAGAGCCCGTTGGTGGTGTAGATCGGGGCACTCCAGCCCGCGTCACTGGTCACCGTGCCGGTGCAGTCCGACGGCGAGACACACTGCGTCGAAACAGTCCAGGTGCTGCGCGTGGAGGGCTGATCCTCGTAGCGTTGATTCAACTGCGCCCAGTCGCCGTTGGACGATGTGAGGAACGTTCCGTTGATCCCCCATTGCGGTTCGGCAGTGGCCGGGGCCGCACCCGCGAGCGCGATGAACGATGCGGCGGCAAAGACCGCGCTCACCCTACTGGCCGACATTGATGAGCTCCTCTGAACCGATAGTGGCATTCTCTGTTTCGGAGAATAGCAGCGACAGACCCGCTGACCCGGGGTATCGACAGAATCCGAAGGCCGCGAACCTGTTATACCGACCGGGCCGAGATCCCTTGTTGGAGCAATCTTCTCCAGATAGAAGAATTTCGTTTCCAAGTGTGCAAGAGTAGAAGCCGTGCGCGTGACAGTATTGGCGACCAGTGCGTTGATTGCCGCCGGAGTGATGGTGACCCCCCAGGTGAATGCTCCGCGGGCCATCGCAGAGCCGCAAACCTGCAACGACGCTTTCTGCGTGCCGGGGATCAATCCGCACGCCATCCTCGGCAACACCTGCACCAACACGACGTACTACGTCTTCGGTGTCGACGCCCGAAATGGCTGGGGGCGACTGGTTTTCTGCGGCTCGCCGCGGCGCTACGAGCCGCGCTGGTTCCGCTCCCCACCGATGATGGGTATCCGCGACGAGAACAGCCTCTGCATCAACGAGAACAACGCCGTGGCGCAGGCCCCCGATGGCCTGTTCCTCAGCTGCGTCTCGATGAACGGCGATACGCGCTGGCGGCGCGGGGATTCCTGACACGCGCTACCAGCTCCGCAGTGAGCACAGCGCGCCCTTGGGCCCGCTGTTGGTCTTGAGCACCACACCGTCGACTGCCAGCGTGCAGTAGATCGTCGGGGGTTCCAGGTTCGGCGACTCCCCACTCTGGGCGGTGACCATCGCCCACATATCCGGATCGGCCAGCATCGCATCGAACACCCACGGATGCTCGGGTGCGACCTCGACCTGCACGCGGGGGCTGAATTGATATGGATTGTGGCTGTAGTCCGACCAGGTCGGCGGGTCAGCCTCGCGGTAGTAGATATCCACGAAGAACGGCGAATCGGCGGTCACGATGTACTGCACGTGACGCAACGGTGGCGGCGGCGGAGGGGGCGGTTCGGCTGCCACCGGCGTGGCGGTGACGACGGCACCGCACAACATCGCCAGCGCGCCCCAGATCGGCAATTCACGACGCATCGTCACATCCTCGTCAGGTTGAACGGATAGGTCAGTGAACCACCAGGAGCGCCATCGCAGCCCGCGGCGAAGCTGGAAACCATATGACCCGCCAAAGTCGTTGCGTCCCAGGAATACACGTCGTGAGTCGGGATCGTCGGGCCGTAGTAGATGTTCCCGCAGCGCAGACCGAACGGATCATCGATGGTCATCGTCCACCGACCGTCGACCATGGTGGCATTGGCGTGGGTGTACTCGGCTTTCGCCACCGGCTGCGGGATGGTGAGGATGTTGATGCAGTCGGGGATGAGAGTGCGATCCTCCTCCTCGCACGGGGTCAGCGCCGACCAGATCCACGTGTGGAAATCTCTTCGGTCCGGGATGTTGACCCCGTAGTTGCCCAGGAACATCGTCGCCGACGCGGGCGGTGAGACACCGACTGCGACCGCGACGCCCACTGCGCCGAGCACGGCGCCGGCCTTCATCGATGTCATCGAACGCCTCCTGTCTGTCATGTCGGCATCAGGTCCTGCCACGACGATGCATTCGTCACAAGATCCGTCTGCCGGTAGAGCTGGCCGTCGCCCCCCATGTACTCCCCGGTGCGCGGGTTGTACTTGGCGACTGCCATCGACGGGCCCTGTGCGCCTGCGCCTTCGAAGGCACTGGGCGCAGCGGCGGGCGCGGGGACATCGGGTGGCGGCGGCTGAGCTCCGCCCTCGGGCACCTGGACGTAGGTGTCCGGGAACTGCGGGACCTGGGTGGCCTGGGGCAGGTCACCGGGGGCCAGCGGCACGGCACTGTAATCCGGCTCCGGGGGCGGCAATTGACCGATCACCGGCGGTTCGGTGTACAGCGGACGGCCGGGCAGCAGCGGACCGGGCGGCATACCTGGGTAACTGGCAGGCGGTTCCGGCGCCGGGGGCGGACCCGGCGGTGGCACGTTCACCCCCGGCGGCAGCGGGGTGCCCTGCAGCGGCCCGTAGATGTTCTCGTCCGGCAGCACGCGGGTGTCCGGCGGCACACCCTGCGCGATCAAATTGGGATCGATCGGGTAGGGACCCAGCGCGTGCTGGCGCTGGGCGAGCGGTATGAAACCGCGCGGATCATTGCACAATTCGACGGTAGGGGCACGCTTGCCGGGGTGCCCCTGGCACGGGTAGTTGCGGGCACCGCGCACCGCGATCGGCGAATCCTGGGGCAGCTTGCAATAGATGTTGTCCGGCGTGTCGATGGTCGTCGTGTCGGCCGGCGAACGCCAGGCCGACGGCGGCAAGAACCCGACGGTGCACGACGGCGGGTCCCCCAGCCCGAGCGAGAAGTCACCGTTCGGCAGGCCGGTGGGGTTGTTGGTCGGTGCGTAGGTCTGGATTTGGGAGACATACGGCGGCAGCAGCACCAACAGCTGCTCCAGCGAAGCGTTGTAGGTGACGCCGATCTGCCCGATGGTGGTCAGGTTGGCCAGCAGCACCGGCAGGGTCGGCTTGAGATCGTTGAGCAGCATCGATGTCTCGGACGCAAAGGCGGGCCCGTTCTGCAGGATCGACCGAACGTGGACGTCGTTGTCCGCCAGCTGATCCGTGATTCCCGCCAGGCTCGCCGCCCACGTCCTGGTCTGCTCGGTGGTCTGCGCCTGCGCTTCCAGGAACGGCCCGGAATCGTCGACGAGTGCGCGCAGCTGATCGGAGATCCCGTTGGCGTCTCGGGTGATCGTCTCCGCGGAGTCCAACATCGAGCCGAACGCATATCCGGTGCCGTTGAACGCCTCGTATGTCGAGTCCAGCAACTGGCTCAGCTTGTCCTGGGGAATCGTGTCCATCAACTCGCTGACCTGATCGAGCATCGGGCCGACCTTCTGCGGCAGGACGGTGTTCTCCTGGGTGATCACCGAACCGTTCTCCAGGAACGGTCCGGAATCGGTGCGGGGCAACAGCTCGACGAACTGCTCGCCGACGGCCGACATGCTGCGGACCTCAGCCTTCAGGTCCGCCGGGATCTCCGGTGACGTCTCCAGGGACAGCGTCGCTTCCGCTCCCCTGTCGGTCAGCGCCACAGAGGTGACCTTGCCGATCTCCGATCCGCGATAGGTCACGTTACTGAACCGGTAGAGACCTCCGGTGGCCGGCAGCTCCAGCTTGACGGTGATCCGCCCCAGACCCAGCAGCGTGGGTACCTGCATGTAGCTGAAGACCATCACCGACACACCGATCACCGAGGCGATGGTGAACAGAATCAGCTGGATACGAACGAATCGGGTCAACATCAGCGACCTCCAGCAGACGGGGGTACAGGCGGATTACCTTGCGGCCCATATGGTCCTGCGAAGATGGGCGCACCGCCTCCGGTCAACGGCGTTGCGACCTGCAACGGGCCACCCACCGTGCTCGTCGGCGGGGTGAAGGGCAACACCGGGCCCGTCGGAAGCGGCGGCGGTGCGGGGGCGGCCGGCGGCGGAGCGGCGGGCTCGCCCGGATTGATGATCTGTGCCGGCGGTGGTTCGATCCCCGTTTTGAGCGGATCGTAGGTGTAGTTCAGATACGGCGGATCTCCCGGCGCCGGAACCAATTGCAGGCCGTTCTCGCCCCAGCGGGTCCCCAGGAAAAGACTGCGCTTGAGTCGGGGCACCGTCAGGTCGACGGTGGCGAAAAGGTTGTAGTAATCGCCGCGGATCGCACGATCGATGAAGCTCTGGGTGAACGGGAAGTGCACGGCATACGTCAAAACATCGGGTAGCTGCTTGCCCACATCGGCGAGCGCTTTGATCGCGGGTTCCAGATTCTTCAGGTTCCGTACCAGATCGGCCTGCGATTCGTTGGCGAGCCGGCTCGCCGTCGTACCGAAGGTGCCGAGCTTCTGAAGCGCCGTCACGAGCGTGGGACGCTCCTTGATCAACACATCCATGGCGGGCGGGATCTTGTCGAGGGCCCGGGTGATGACGTCGCGTTGGCCGGCGAACGTGGACGACAACCTGTTCAGCGACTCGATCGACGCCACGATGTTGCCGCGCTGCGCGTCCAGCACCCCGACGAAGGTGTCCAACCTCGTGATCAGGTCCCGTATCTCCGTCTCGCGTCCGCTGATGGCGGAGCTGAAGTTGTGGATCACATCGCCGATCTGACCCAGCCCGCCGCCGTTGACGACGGCCGCCAGCGAGGCCAGCGTCTGCTCGGTCGACGGATAGGTCGATGAATCAGCCAGCGCCACAGTGGACCCCGGGGACAACTTGCCCTCGGGCGACTCGCCGATCGGTGGATTCAGCGCCACGTGCATGGACCCGAGCAGGCTGGTCTGGCCCACGCTGGCGACGGCGTTGGCGGGTATGAC
>JAQSXQ010000197.1 GCA_029256565.1 Mycobacterium sp. | reverse complement strand
CCGCCGATGAGCCGCTGCACGGCCCACAGGAGAACCTTCATCTCCATCTCGGAGCGCGAGCCCGCCTCGGACATGTCACCGGCCACCCGAGGTGCGGCGAACGGGAACAGCAGCGTGGGCGTCAGGGCGTCCTTGAGGTGAATCGACTGCGGTCCAAGGTTTTCCGACTGCTCGTTGCCGACCCAGTCCACCAGGGCGTCGATGTCGGCGTAGGAGGCCATGTTGGCCGGGACCACCCACAGCGTGGCATCGAACCGGGCGTTGTCGCGGTAGAGCGCCTTGTAGAACCCGAGCCGGTCGTCGTCGAGCTTGCTCGTCGTGGCGATGACGGTCGCGCCGCCGTCGAGCAGCTGAGCGACCACCGATGCCGCGATCGATCCCTTCGACGCCCCGGTCACCACGGCGATCTCGTTGGCGTAGCGACCGCTGGCCGGGTTCTCCGCGCCTGCCGCGGCGCGGCCGTAGAGCGACGCGTGCACGTTGCGGCCTGCGGCGAGGGCCTTGCCCTGCCACCAGTTCGCCTGCGTCGCAACGACGTGCCCGGCACCCTCGAAGCGCTCGGAGAGCCGCTTCCAGTCGCCGTCGATCTCGTCCTCCTCGGCCAGCCACAGCCGGGCGAGGTCTTCGCGGGCGCTGGCCCACCGGTCGTCGAACAGCACCGCCTTGCGGCCGTCGAACGTCGGTGCCACCAGACGGGGCCAGTCGGACCCGAGTTCGGTGGTCACCAGGTCGACGAGTTCGGCGTCGTTGACGGATTCGCCGACGCTGACCGGCGCATCGTGGCCGAGCTGGTTCAGGATCATCCGGGCCGCGGAGGCGAGCACGCCGTCGCGTCCGGTCACCGTCTCGGCGAACTCGGTGAGCGCGGCGGAATCCACCACGCCTCCCCCGGCTCCACCGGCCGACGGCAGCGACACCGCGATGCCGCGTCGCGCTGCGACCGAGCCGACCGCAGCGTCGACGACCTTGTCGAACGTCGCCGCGTCGGGCAGCGCTCCGTCGTGCAGACCGCCGAGGCTGCCGCCGCGGACGCTGCTGCCCTCACGGGTTCCGAGCGCCAGCTCGGCCGTGACGTGCTTGGCCCAGCCGGGGCCGAGTTCCCATGCCTTGGTGACGCGTTCGGCGATCGCGGCCGGGCGCTTGCCCGACGGGCCGAGCACTGTGCGCAGCTGATCGTTGATGGCATCGGAGAGCACCGGACCGAACGGCTTGTACGTACGCGCCAGCTTGGTGACCTGCCCCTTGAGGCCGGCCAGATCTGCTTCGCCCGCACCGTCGATGGCACCGAGGTTCAGCTCGGAGCCGAGGTCGACCAGCAGCTGGTTGCGGCGTGACGACGCACCGTCGGTGATCGACTCGATGGAGTCGAGCGACTCGATCTGATCGATGCGCATCTTCGCCGACAGCGCGATGAGCGCCATGGTGGCGTCGGCCGCGTCGAACGTGATGTCCTCGGGGCGTGGGCCACCCGACGGCGCCGCGGCAGGCGCCGGGGCCGTGGGAACCGCCTCGACCGTCGCGGCCTCGGCGGCCGGGGCGGCCGCCGCAGGTGCGTCGTCGGCCTCGGGCTCCGGGTCGGTGTCGGTCGCGAACAGCACCGCGGCGTCGCGCTCGGAGTTGAGCACCTCGGTGGTGTTGTGCGAGTACTCGGGCAGCTTCAGGGTGTTGGTCGCCAGACCTGCCACCGTCGGCGCGGACTTCACGCCGATCTCGACGAAGCGCTCGATGCCGAGACCGCCTGCGGCCTCTTCGATGAAGAGCAGGTCCTGGGTCTCGATCCAGCGCACCGGGCTGGCGAACTGCCACGCGAGCAGTTCGATGACGACCTTGCGGCACAGCTCGCGCGGCCGCTCCGTGATCCAGGTGTCGTAGTCGGCGAGGATCTCGTCGAGCGGCTCGGCGGGCACCAGGTCCCGGATCTCCTGGATGAAGTCGCGGTCCAGGGTGAACGGCCGCGGCACCAGGTTCGGGATGTAGCGGCCGACGAGCAGCGCCGGATCGGCGTCGCGCGGCATGACCCGCTCCAGCGAGCGCCGGAAGTCGGCGACGCCGACCCGCAGCACGGAGCTGTGGAACGGCACGTCGATGCCGGGCACGAGGATGAACGACCGCTTGCCGCCGCTGATCTCGCGACGCTTCTCGACCTCTTCCTCGAGGACTTCGAGACCACGCACGGTGCCGGCGATGGCGTACTGCGAGCCGCGCAGGTTGAAGTTCACGATCTGCAGGTATTCGCCCGTGCGCTCGGCGATCTCGGCGACGAAGTCGGTGACGTCGTCGTCGTCGAGGTCGATCTGCGACGGACGGATCGCCGCCAGCCGGTAGTTCGACCGGCCGTGCTCGTCACGCGGAACGATGTCGTGCATCTTGCTGCCGCGGTGGAACACCACCTCCAGCAGGGCTTCGAGTTCGTACACGCCCGACACGCAGGCCAGCGCGGTGTACTCGCCGACCGAGTGACCGCAGGCGATGGCGTCCTCGACGAACGCACCCTGCTCGCGCATCTCGGCGACCTGCGCCGCCGCGACGGTCGCCATCGCGACCTGGGTGAACTGCGTCAGGTACAGCACGCCCTCGGGGTGCTGGTAGTGCACGCCGCTGGCGATCAGGCTGGTCGGGTTGTCCCGCACCACGTGCAGCACGGAGAAGCCGAGCGTGTCGCGCGTGAACCTGTCGGCCGTGTCCCACACCTTGCGGGCGGCCTTGGACCGGGCACGGACCTCCATGCCCATGCCCTTGTGCTGAATGCCCTGGCCCGGGAAGGCGTAGACGGTCTTGGGGGCCGCGAGCTGCGCGGTCGCCGCCATCACCAGTTCGTTGTCGACCTTGGCGGTGACCTCGATGATCTCGGCGCCACGGTCGATGCCGACGCGGTCGACGCGGAAGTCGATCTCGTCGCCGGGCAGGACCATGCCGAGGAAGCGCGACGTCCAGCCGACCAGTCGCGCGGGCGGGGTGGCCCGCCCGTCGGTGGCGGTGACGACGTGCTGCGCTGCGGCCGAGAGCCACATGCCGTGCACGATGGGCGTCTTGAGCCCGGCGAGCAGTGCGGCGGCCCGGTCGGTGTGGATCGGATTGTGGTCACCCGACACCACGGCGAACGCACTCATGTCGGTGGGTGCGGTGACCGTGACGTCGCGACGGCGACGCCGCGGGGTGTCGGTGGCGTTGTCGGTGATCGCGCCACCGGCACGCACCGGATCGGTCAGCTCGGCAGCGCCGCTGCGGCCACGGATGGCGAAGCGCTCCTCGAGTTCGGCCAGCACGGTGCCCGAGGCGTCGGCGATGGTGACCGACACGGGGACGACGCGGCCGACCTCGGTGTCGACGGCAGCCGAAGCCGTTGCGGTGACGGTCAATTCGGCCTTGGACTGCGGCATCGGCGCGAGCAGGTGCGCAGCGTGGTCGAGGTGGACCAGGCTCAGCAGGCCCTCGACGACCGGGAAGCCGGTCTCGGTCACGGCCGAGCCGATGACCGAGAAGACGGCGGGCCAGCAGCGGCCGACCAGGGCGTCGGGCACCAGCGTCAGGCCGGGCGCCAGCGGAGCCCCGAACGTGGCCGTCACACCGGTGTGGTCGGCGACCTCCTCGGGATCCCACGACACGGTGACGGTGGTGCTGTCGTCCTGCACCGGCGGAAGCGCTTCCGGGCCTTCGACGTTGGCCGCGATCGCCAGCACGGCACGCATCGCCGCCGAGGCGTCCTCGGTGGTGACCACCGGCATGCCGCCGTCGACCGTGGTCGCGGGCAGCGTGAACCGGATGGTGATCCAGATGTCGGACAGCGGAACGCTCAGCGTGACCTGATCGCCGGTCAGCTCCAGGCGTGAGCCGGTGGAAGGATGCGTCGCCGAACGGTTTTCGTTGACCTGCCACTCGTTCGGCGAGCCGATCCGGTGGACGGGGTTGATCGCGGTGCGACCGGCCCACAGCACGTCGGGTGAATCGAGGACGACACCGAGCGGTCCGGTGACGTCGGCGCGGGCCTGACGGCGCGACACCACGGCGACGGGCTGGGCGCCTGCGGCGAGCACCTCGTCGATCGATGCCTTCTCGAAGCGGTCGAGCAGGTCGCCGACGGGCTCGTCGACGCGGGTGATGCCCTCGACGGCCTGGGTGCCGGGGATGATGCACACCTGGTCGGCGGTGTAGCGGGCGTCGTGTGCCTGCCACAGCGAGTCGCTGCGCCACCAGCGGCGCACGTCCTTGTCGATGACGGGCACGAAGTTGACCGGCTTGCCGAGCGTCTTGCACAGCGTGATGAAGAACGGGACGTCGGCGGGGTGCAGCTTGACCGTCTCGGCGTCTGGGTAGCGCTCGAGCAGTACGGCCAGCGCGCGCTCCGGGGTCTCCAGCAGCGCCTCACCGGTCTCGTCGACGGTGTAGATCGACTCGATCGGTCCCGAATCCTGCGGGTGCAGACGGGCTTCGGCGCGCTTGAGCATCTCCTCGAAGCGGTCGCGCCAGCTGACGTCGAGCCACGGCGAGCCGTCCTTGCGGGTGTCTGCGGTGCTCGATCCGTCGCCGATGGCGAGTTCGACGTAGCGCTGCAGCCACTGCAGGTAGGTCATGTCGTCGACGTCGCCGAAGTACGGCTTGGCCGTGACGGCCATCGCGGCGATGATCTCGTCGCGACGCTCGGCGACCGCGTCGGCGTCACCGGCGACGTCGTCGAGCAGGCGGCCGCAGCGTGATGCGGCGTTGTCGATCTCGTGGATGTCGGCACCGAGCTGGCTGCGCCCGGATGCCATGCCGCCCTGGGCCTTTCCGGCGCCGACCCAGGCGGGGGTACCGGTGGTGTCGACCAGCAGCTGCTTGACGGCGGGCGAGGTGGTCGCCTCGAGCGCGGCCATCGCCGCGGTGCCGACGAGGATGCCGTCGACCGGCATCAGCGGGAAGCCGTACTGCGTGGCCCACCGGCCCGACAGGTACTCGGCGGCCCGTTCCGGGGTGCCGATGCCGCCGCCGACGCAGATCGTGATGTTGGCCGACTTGCGGAGGTCGCCGTAGGTGGAGACCAGGAGGTCGTCGAGGTCTTCCCAGGAGTGGTGACCACCGGCGCGGCCGCCCTCGATGTGCACGATGACGTCGCGCTCGGGCACCTCGGCGGCGATCTTGATGACCGACTTGATCTGGTCGACGGTGCCGGGCTTGAAGCAGACGTGCGTGATGCCGATGCCGTTGAGTTCCTCGATGAGGGC
>JAQSXQ010000196.1 GCA_029256565.1 Mycobacterium sp. | reverse complement strand
GAGTCGAAGTCCCGACCGCTGGCGACGCGGCGGCCGTCGACGGTGTTGAGCTTCGCCGTGAACTTCGGCGGCGAGGCCTCGGGATCGGAGACGCTCGCATCGAGTTCGGCGGTGACGTCCCAGTAGCCGGCGCTGCGGAACGCCATGCGCTCCCGCTCGCGCGACACGATGATGCGCGTCGCCACCGACTGCACGCGGCCCGCCGACAGCTTCGGGGCCACCTTCTTCCACAGCACGGGGCTGACCTCGTAGCCGTAGAGGCGGTCGAGGATGCGTCGCGTCTCCTGGGCGTCGACCAGGTCGATGTCCAGGTCGCGGGGGTTCTCGGCGGCTGCGCGGATCGCAGGCTCGGTGATCTCGTGGAAGACCATCCGCTTCACCGGGACGCGCGGCTTCAGCGTCTCCAGCAGGTGCCAGGCGATGGCCTCACCCTCGCGGTCACCGTCCGTCGCGAGGTACAGCTCGTCGACGTCCTTGAGCAGCGCCTTGAGTTCGGTGACGGTGCTCTTCTTGTCCGGGCTGACGATGTAGAGGGGTTCGAAGTCGGCGTCGACGTTGACGCCGAGGCGCGCCCACGGTTCCGACTTGTACTTCAGGGGTACGTCGGCGGCTGCTCGAGGTAGGTCGCGGATGTGTCCACGCGACGATTCGACGACGTAGTTGGAGCCGAGGTAGCCCGCGATTTTGCGCGCCTTGGTCGGCGACTCGACTATGACGAGTCGCCGCACCCTCCCGTTGCCGCTGCCACCATCCTGGTCAGCCAACCTCGTACACGCTCCACTCTTGAGTCGCCATGGGTGTCCGGATCAGGTAGTAGATACCCACCCTGGGCCATCGGCAACTGACAATTTCGCATTACGCGGCAGCGTACGCAAACCGGCTCGCTGCGAGACGGACGTCAAGTACGTGGCCACATGGAGAACGCCTCGGTGTCGCCCGGAGGTTCCCCCACGTTCTCTACCAGGCGTAATAGCCTCCGGCGACCACTGATGCGCAGTGCCGGACGGGACCCCCTGGTACCGATCAGGGTCGGAGCGATGCCGATCCGCATCATGGCCGATGCGAGTGCGGAATGCGTATCGGGCGCGTGCGGGTCGAGGCCGAGCAGGTAGCGGTCCGCCTCCGGGTAGCCGGCCGCCAGCGCCCACGCCCGGAGCTCTCGCGGGCCGGGCAGCCACTGCGGCGGCACCGTCTTGACCGCGCCCCGCGTCCACGCGGCCGCGATCGGCGTCAGACGCTCGTCGACGGCCGTGCGCACCAGCGGGCTGTCCTCGTCGGTGCGGGCGATCTCGGCGGTGAGACCCGCCTCGTTGATCATGTCGGCGAGCGCCTCGGCCCGCCACAGTCGATCCACGACCACCGACAGTCGCGCTGCCCGCTGTCCACCCTCGGTCACCAGCACCGCCTGGCCAGGCGCGGCGAGGATCCCCGTCAGATCGGCGACCGCAGGCGGCACCGACTCAGCCGAGAAGAAGGACAGCTGACTCATCAGCGTCGGTTCCTCGCGAGGGCGCTCGTCACGATCCCGACCCTAGGCCAGCGACGGCCCGGTTACGCCTCACCGGGCCGATGACAGATAGGGAAACCCCCGCAGTCCCGGACGAGAGCTGCGGGGGTTCTCTGTCAGCCGGCGTCGCTCAGACGGTGCGAACGCTGAGCGCCTGCGGGCCCTTCGGGCTGTCCTCGATCTCGAACTCGACCTTCTGGTTCTCTTCGAGGGTGCGGAATCCGTTGGACTGGATCTGCTTGTAGTGAACGAAGACGTCGCCGCCACCGTCCTCCTGTTCAATGAAGCCGTAACCCTTCTCCGGGTTGAACCACTTGACAGTTCCCTGTGGCATTTGGTGCTTCTTTCCTTCTACTACAGCGGGTGCGGTCCACCGTGCTTCGGTGGGCCGGGCCCGTTCCGACCGCCATACCAACGCGTGAGTCGTCGGAACGAACCGGCTTCGACCCTCGCAGGGACCGCGACCGCAACGACGTTCCTGCGAGTGCTGACACACGAACACAGAAGCTGCGACCGCCATAAGTCAATCACGTAGAACGCCCACGCGACAGGTTCCTGATCAGTAGGTGGGGAACAATTGTCCAGGGGTGCCGGGAAGGGCCCGAACGCACCGCCATCGAACCGTTCGCGAACCCCATGGGGGTCACCCCAATACCGTGAGGAGGCAACCCGTGTCGGGTCTGGCGCCGGACTTCGGTCGAGAGCTTCTCGACTGCGCCGTCGCGGGCGGCGAGGCCGACGAACACCCGCTGCGCCACGTCGCCGATCTGGCCGCGCGCAGTGCCCGCAGGCGGCCGTGGCCGCACTGGGCGCCACGTGACGTCGTCGACGCATTCATCGCGCGCGGCATCACCGAACCTTGGACCCATCAGGTGACCGCCGCCGACCTCGCACACTCAGGGCGGCACGTCGTGCTGAGCACCGGCACGGCGTCGGGTAAGTCACTGGCCTACCAGCTTCCGATCCTCACGGCCCTCGCGGACGACCCGCGTGCCCGCGCGCTCTACCTGTCCCCGACCAAGGCGCTCGGCCACGATCAGCTGCGCGCAGCGCAGGCGCTCACCGACGCCGTCGAGAGACTGTCGAGCGTGGCGCCGTGCCCGTACGACGGCGACAGCACCACCGACGCCCGGCAGTTCGCCAGGGAACGGTCGCGGTGGTTGTTCTCCAACCCGGACATGATCCACTTCTCGATGCTGCGCAACCATGCCCGCTGGGCGGTGTTCCTGCGCAACCTGCGATTCATCGTCGTCGACGAATGTCATTACTACCGTGGCATCTTCGGCTCCAACGTCGCGATGGTGCTCCGCCGGCTGATCAGGCTCTGCGCCAGGTACTCGGCCGACGGGTCCGAGCCGACGGTGATCTTCGCGAGCGCCACCACCGCCCAACCCGCGGAGACGGCGTCGGAACTGCTGGGCCACACCGTCGCCGAGGTCACCGAGGACGGCTCCCCGCACGGTGGACGAACGGTCGCACTCTGGGAACCCGCGCTGCGGACGGATCTCGTCGGCGAGAACGGGGCGCCGGTCCGGCGGACGGCGGGCGCGGAAGCCGCTCGCGTGATGGCCGACCTCATGGTCGAGGGCGCGCGCACGCTGACGTTCGTCAGGTCGCGCCGCGGCGCCGAACTCACGGCGCTCGGCGCGCGCGCCCGGCTCGAGTCGGTGGCACCCGACCTGACCGATCAGGTGGCGTCGTACCGGGCGGGCTACCTGTCCGAGGAGCGCCGCGCGCTGGAGGCCGCGCTCGCCGACGGCACGCTGCGCGGGCTGGCGACCACCAACGCACTCGAGCTGGGCGTCGACATCGCGGGCCTGGATGCGGTGGTCCTGGCGGGCTTC
This sequence comes from Mycobacterium sp., assembly GCA_029256565.1. Lineage (GTDB taxonomy): Bacteria > Actinomycetota > Actinomycetes > Mycobacteriales > Mycobacteriaceae > Mycobacterium. The sequence continues at coordinate 1,859 of JAQSXQ010000196.1, read as the reverse complement.
CCGGGCACCGTGGCGTCGTTCTGGCAGCAGGCCGGGCGGGCGGGGCGGCGTGGTCAGAGCGCACTGATCGTGATGATCGCCCGCGACGACCCGCTCGACACCTACCTGGTCCACCATCCGGCGGCGTTGCTGGACAAGCCGATCGAGCGCGTCGTGATCGATCCTGCCAATCCGTACGTGCTCGGGCCGCAGCTGCTCTGCGCCGCGACCGAACTCCCCCTCACCGAGGCGGAGGTCCGGACGTGGAACGCCGAGGAGGTCGCGGCGGCACTGGTCGACGACGGCCTGTTGCGCAAGCGTCCCAGCGGCTACTTCCCGAGCCCCGGCGTCGATCCCCATGCCGCCGTGGACATCCGCGGCTCCTCGGGCGGACAGATCGCGATCCTGGAGGCCGACACCGGCCGCATGCTCGGCACCACCGGCGCCGGGCAGGCGCCCTCGACCGTGCATCCGGGCGCGGTGTACCTGCACCGTGGGGAGACCTACCTGGTGGACTCGCTGGACTTCGAGGACGGCATCGCATTCGTCCACCCGGAGGATCCCGGATACAACACGTCCGCACGGGAAGTCACCGACATCGTCGTCACCGGTCCCGGCGAACGCAGCAGCCACGGCGACGTCACCATCGGGCTGGTTCCCGTGTCGGTGTCGCACACCGTGACGAGCTATCTGCGGCGCAGACTCAACGGCGAGGTGATCGACTGCGTCGAACTCGACATGCCCACGCACACGCTCGACACGATGGCCGTCATGTGCACGATCACGCCGGAAGCTCTGCAGCGCAACGGGATCGATCCGCTGCGCTTCCCCGGGTCGTTGCACGCCGCCGAGCATGCGGCGATCGGCCTGCTGCCACTGGTGGCCAGCTGCGACCGCGGTGACATCGGCGGCGTGTCGACGGCGGTGGGTCCGGAGGACGGACTGCCGACGATCTTCGTCTACGACGGGTATCCGGGCGGGGCGGGTTTCGCCGACCGGGGATTCCGTCAGATCGTCACGTGGTGGTCGGCGACGGCCGACGCGATCGAGGCCTGCGAATGCCCGAACGGATGTCCGTCGTGCGTGCAGTCGCCCAAGTGCGGCAACGGCAACGATCCATTGGACAAGGCGGGCGCGGTGTCCGTGCTGCGGCTGGTACTGAGCGAACTCGACCGCCCGCGTACGTGAACCCGGCCGTGGCGACGACCCACCCCTCGATGGTCGTCGGCCACGGATGCCGGCGCGCCCGCGGCCGAACCAGGCGACAACGGACGCTACAACGTGATCCGTCGTCTGCCACGACTAGCAGGGCGTAGTCGGAAAATACCCCTCAGCTGGAGCGAGGGCAAGCCGTTTCGGCCCATCGACCGACGGTCGGGCCAGGCAGAACGGGCCAACGGTACGAAATTCGCATCGGTCGATCCGCCCGGTCCGAAAAGCTTGCGCCGTTAGAATTCGCCCATGACCCCCGACTGGCTCCTGGTGGAGACTCTCGGCACCGAACCGGTGGTGGTCGCAGAGGGCAACCACACCTTGAACCTGGTGCCGGTGAGCGCCTTCCTGCGTCGCGACCCGAACTCGATGACGATCCAGACGGCGATCGCCGAGACCGTTCGCGCTGGTCAGGGCTTGAGCAGCATCACGCCGAAGAACGACCGGGTGGTGCGCACCGAGGTGGTGCAGATGACCGACGGCACCATTCACGGCGTGCACCTGTGGGTGGGGCCCCCGAACGTCGATCCGCCGGCACGCCCGCTTCCGGGGCCGCTGAAATGGGACCTCACCGACGGGGTTGCCACCGACACGACGGAATCACTCGCCAACAGCGGCCGCGACCCGTCGGTCGAGACGACCCACGGCCGGGCCTTTGCCGAAGACCT
>JAQSXQ010000195.1 GCA_029256565.1 Mycobacterium sp. | reverse complement strand
TCGTCCCACGCCTGCGGAGGCGTCTGACCGAACATCGCGGTGGCGACGTCGAACTCCCACTCGGGCACGCGCGTCACCGTGGCATCGCCGAACCGCACCCGATCCACCATGGGGCGAGCCTAGGGTGCGATCCGGATCTGACCCGGGCTGTAGAGCCCGCTGTGCGTCTCACTGCCGAGATCGATCTGGGCGGGCGAGGCGTCGACGATGGTGTCGAAGCGGCGCAGCGAGCCCCAGTCCTGACCCCAGTCGTTGGACAGGTAGGTCGACATGACCGACGCCCGCAGCAGCAGGTCGGTGATGCCGAGCAGGCCGCCGTTGAGGCCGTCCTGCCAGGTGTCGGTGCTCTGCAGCTTGGCGTAGTAGTCCGGTGAGATGCGGAACTTGGGCACGTCGGTGACGCCGTTGGCGTGCAGCATCGGCTGCTGGCACGGGAACGCGAGCCCGACCGCCCAGTCCATCAGGACCGGTTGTTCGGAGCCGACGTACTCCTGCACCGACCGCACCTCCGGCACGCGCGGCGGCGTGACGGCGAGCCAATCGCCCTGTCCCAGTGAGAGATCCTCGGCGACGACGCGCACGGCGACGGCGTCGGCGGGAATCTGCTCGCGCGGGAAGCGCAGGTTGCGCCAGGACGGGGTGGGCCCGACGTCGTACGGGCTGACCCTGCCCGCGGGCACCGGCGCGCCGTCGGGCCCGGCGGTCGCGTACTCGAGTTCGACCTTCTGGCCGGTGTCGACGCCGTCGGCGACGCTGCGCCCGGTGATCGTTCCCGCAGCGGTGATCACGACGAGCGGGTGCGCGTCGTCCGCGGCCGGCAGGCCGTACCAGGCCGATGCGAGCCGGCTCTCCTGCTGCGCCCCGGTCGAATACGTGCCGGCGAGCGGTACCCGCCTCGGATCGAGTCCGTAGGGCAGCGGCACGGTGGACCCGTTGACACCCGGCCGGGACAGCCGCACCGACCGGTTCCAGTCGACGTCGGTCCCCGGCTGAGGGTTGTTCAGTCTGATGGCCTCGGCGATGATCCGGTCCGGAACCCCGCTGGGCGAGAAGCCCGTTGGCCCCGTGCCGCCGAGCGGGCCGAGCGGCCCGTAACGTCCGGGCAGCGGAGCGAGGAAGCCGGCGTTCGAATCGGGTTCGACGAGCACGTCGTCGGCCATCCCGCAGCCGCCTGCGAAGGCCCGGACGTTGGCCCAGCCGTTGGAGTAGGTGGGGTACTGCCGCACCACGCCGATCACCATGGAGGCCACGCCCACCAGGACCATCAGACCGGCAGCGATCGGGATCGGCGCCGCGGTGAGCTTGTCGACGATGGGTGAGGAGTGCCGCGACGACAGGTGCAGCCAGAACGCCCACAGCGCCGCGACGGCGAACAGTACGAAGAACACCGCGCTGACCGTGATGCCACCGAGCTGCGGTACCGAGTTGTTGTACGGCGCACCGAAGTTCGAGACGTACCACCAGCCGTTGGTGGAGGCGAAGCACATCGCCAGCACGAACATCACCAGGGCCAGGAACGCCATCCGGTTGCGGGCCGAGCGCAGCACGATCGGCGACATCAGCACGGTCGCCAGCGCCGCCATCGCACCGCCCACGGCCGCGAACAACCCGAAGTGGTGAATCCACTTGGTGGGGGTGAACATCAGGAAGAAGATCGTGGCGAAGATGACGCCCATCAGGCGCCAGGCAGGCCCGCGCGCCACGCCACGAACCCGCTTGCGCCGCAACATCAGGAACAGCGACGGGAACAGGCACAGCACCGTGAACAGGAACGCGACGCGACGCGAGATGGCCGCGTCGGTCGTCGGCAGAATGAGGTAGTAGTACCGCAGGATCTCGGTGTACCACTCCTGGCTGGGCCCGATGGCGGTGCGAATCCTGGTGGCCTCCAGCACCGTTGCCAGCGTCTGATCCGCGAAGACCACCGTCAGCACGACGGTGCCCGCGGCCAGCAGCGGCAGGATCAGCGGCCAGGTGCCGAAGAGTTGGCGCCTGCGCATGAGGATTCGCAGGATGGGGCGGCCGCCGGCGACCAGCGCCGCGACCGCGATCAGACCGGTGGGCTGGATGCCCAGGGTGAACGCCGCAGTGATGATCGCGAGCGCGGCCGGTGTCAGTCGGCCCGAGGTGATGGCCCGCTCGATCAGGACGTAGGTGATCAGTGCGCCGGTGGCGATCTGGCCTTCGGGGCGCAGGCCGTTGTTGAACGGCATCCACGCTGCCAGCAGCACCAGGCCCGCGGCCCACAGCGCGGGGCGGCTCGCCGAGACGGCCGGTCCGAGGCGGGGCACCACTTCCCGGGACAGCAGCAGCCAGCAGACCAGCGCGCAGATGAGGTCGGGTAGCCGGATCCAGATGCTGGCGTCACTGATGCGCGTCATGAGCGCGAGCACGTTGTAGTACCAGCCGAACGGGTCCTCGGGGCTGCCGAACCAGCGGAAGTAGTTCGACATGTAGCCGGCGTGGTCGGCGACACGGGCCATGCCGAGGATGTAGCCGTCGTCGGACGAGTTGGCGCCGATGACGTACCAGAGGCCGAAGCCGCCGACGACCACGCCGTCCACGGCGGACAGGGTGCGCCAGCGCGACGGGATGAGCCGGTGCATCCGGTGCCCGTCGGTGCGGTCGAGCCGCCACAGCGCCAGCAGTGCGATGACGGTCGAGACCATCGCCAGCAGCATGGCGGTCAGCTTCAGCGCAGTTGGGTGCGTGGTGAAGCGGGTGTCGATGGTCGCCGAGAACTGCATGCCGGGCGGCGCGGGTCCGGTCAGGTCGGTGAACACGCCGACGATGGCGGGCCGCAGGTTGGGGTCGGCGAAGCCGGTGCGCTGGGGCTTGCCCGCGTCGTCACCGGAGATCTGCGTGAGGCCGACGAAGTCGGCGAACGTGCCGTCCAGCGACGACGTGATGTCGAGGCGGCTACAGCCCGCCATGCGGTCGCGGTTCACGCTGGCGACCACGACGTTGCGGACGATCACGTCGACTCGGGCGTTGCCGCTCGCCGGGCCGCTGCCTTGGCCCCTGCCGGAGGTGACGTTGACGAGCATGGCGTTGAGCGCCGCGTCGCGACCTCTCGGGGGCGCGGTGCCGAACACCAGGCCCCCTTCTGGGGGCATCGACGCGATCACCGAGCACGGCACCGACGCGGTGAGGCTGACCGGAGAAAGCGAGATCAGCGGTGCCGTCACGCTGTCGAACTGGCCCTGCTGTGGCCAGTTCAGGGTGGCGGTGGTCTGGGTGACCGGGAGCAACGGGGTCGCGACGGCCAGCACGAAGCCGATCAGTCCGGCGATCGCGGCGACCCAGCGGGCCACCTTCGTGTCGTTGCTCGACTTCACGTCAGCGGCTCGTGCGCCGTCCTTCACTACGGTCACTTCAGCGCCCTGATCGGGCCGCGGCGGTTCCAGCCGAACACCTGGGTGGAGCCCTCCTCGATTGCGGCGTTCGGCGCGTCATCGCGCGGGACGACCCGGATGTAGCGCTCGATCGATCCCCAGTCGCGGTACCAGTCGTCACGCAGGTAGGTCGGGATCGCCGACGTGCGCAGCAGCGCCTGGATGAACAGGAACGGTCCGCCGTCGTCGGCCGACTGCCACTGGTTGGACGACGACACCATCTGCTTGAAGTTCGGCAGCACGCGGTACTCGGGCAGTTCCGCGACGCCGAGGTGCTCGGTGAACGGCCGTTGGCACGGGAAGTTGGCTGCGGTGGCGATGTCCATCAGCACCGGGGTCTGCGTACCGAGGAACTCCTGCGCGGTGGTCAGCACGGGGACGCGCGGAGGCGTGAAGCCGAACCACTGGTCCTCGGACAGGTTCGGGTCGTCGGCGACGATCCGTGCCACGTTCGCCTCGGGGGGTGCCGTGGTCAGCGGGAATCTCAGGTTGCGCCATGCCTTCTGCTCGAAGATGTCGATCGGCTGCACCTCGTTCAGGGCCTGGTACGAGCCGTCGGGACGGTGCACGCCCCACTGCAGCTTGAGGGACTGGCCGTAGCTGAACGCGCCGTCTTCCTCGTAGTACCAGATGGCTCCTGCGGCGGCGACGGTGACGATCGGCCGGTCGGGCGTACGCGGTGGCAGCTGGTACCACGCGGAGGTCGCCTCGGCGGCGACGGTGTTCTCGTCGAAGCTGCCCATCACCGGGGTCCGGTCGGGGTCGAGGCCGAACGGCAGGTAGACGCGGGAGCCGTTCACGCCCTCGGGTCCGTAGCCGCCGCCGGTACCGGCTGCGTAGCCGATGCCGATGTTGGGCTTGTCGACGGGGCCGTCGGAGTTGGCCAGCCCGGGGTTGGCCGCCACGGGTTCGGCGGGCTCGAGGGTGTCGCTCACGCCGTTGGGGGTGAATCCGACGGGGTCCTCGCCGCCCAGCGGTCCGTACTCGCCGAAGCGTTGGCCCGGGACCGGTTGCAGCATCCCGGCATTGGTGTCGGCCTCGACGAGCACGTCGTCGGCCATGGCGCAGCTGTCGCGGGACAGTCCCGAGACGAGCGCGTCGGCGTTGGCCTTGGCGGTGGTGTACGCGGGGTAGCGGCCGGCGCCGGCCTTGGCCATCGAGCCCACCTCGAGCAGCACCATGATGATGGCCACCACGAGCAGCGGGGTGGACGCCAGGGCACGGTTGCGTCCGGTGTCGGCGACCTCGGTGTGTCCGGCGTAGTCCATGCGGAAGTGCAGCCAGCCCGCGAGCAGGCCGCAGGCGATCGCGAGCACCAGGAACAGCGTCGTGACGGGCTGGCCGAAGATGACCGGTTGCTTGTCGAACCACGGCACGCCGTAGTTGCCGACGTAGAACCAGCCGTTGATCGCCGACGTCGACCACGCGAGCACGAACAGCAGCGCGGTGACGTAGAGCGCGAGGTTGCGTCGGCTGTGCAGTCCGACGCGGGCGAACGCGAACGCGGTGAGCCCGCCGAGCGCGCCGGTCAGGCCCGCGAAGGCGCCGAACTGCGCTGCCCACTTCGTCGGGGTGAGGACGAGCACGAACATGCCGATGACGGTCGATCCGGCCAGCCGCCACACGGGTCCGTTGACGGTGCCGGGCACGCCCCTGCGCCGTAGCAGCACCATCAGCAGGCCGATCAGGCACAGCAGCAGGATCAGCACGGCGAAGCGGCGGGGAAGCGACCCGTCCACGCTGTCCTCGACCGTGAGGAAGTAGTAGCGCAGGAACTCCTGGTACCAGGGGATGGTCGGGCCGATGACGTACTTGATGCGGACG
>JAQSXQ010000194.1 GCA_029256565.1 Mycobacterium sp. | reverse complement strand
TCGCCCTTGACGCCCTCGCAGTACATGCCTGCGCCCTCCATGCCGAGCCGGATGTCGCGCAGCAGCGGCTCCATCCGCGTCGACGCCAGCATCGCGTAGTCGATGTTGTAGTCGGTGGCGGGCGTGAGGTTGCGGTAGTCGGCCTTCCAGGCGTCGCGGTAGGAGTCGTCGAACACCATGAACTCGAGTTCGGTCGCGGCGACCGCGCCCATGCCGCGTTCGGCCAAGCGGTCCAGCTGCGTGCGCAGGATGGTGCGGGGCGCCTGGTCCACGGGCTTGCCGTCGGTCCACGACAGGTCGGCCATGACCAGTGCCGTGCCGGGCAGCCATGGCAGCAGCCGCAGCGTCGAGAAGTCCGGCGTCATCACCATGTCGCCGTAACCGGTCTCCCAGCTCGAGATCGCGTAGCCGTCGACGGTGTTGTTCTCGACGTCGACCGCGAGCAGGTAGTTGCAGCACTCGGCCCCGTGGGCCGCGACGTCGTCGACGAACAGGCGCGACGAGATGCGTTTGCCGATCAACCGGCCCTGCATGTCGGTGAACCCCACGACCACGGTGTCCAGCTCACCCGCGGCGACGAGGCGTTCCAATTCGGTTTGCGACAACATGCCGGGCGTACTGCTGCTCTTGGGCGTCACGGGCTCTCCCCTGTCGGACATGTCGGAAAGTCAACCATTGGGTATCGGGACACCCGAGTCGACCAGTACAGATTTACACGACTGACATGCCCAAAGGTAGGACAGCAGACCAATACGGTCCTATTCTCCCTAGGCAGTGCGCGGCGTCAAGTCCGGGCTCGGAACTCCAGAAGGGGTACGACAGTGCCAGAGGGTCACGAACTACTGGACGACGACGAACGACACCTCGCCTCGCTGGGCTACACCCAGGAGCTGAACCGGAACTGGTCCGGGTTCAGCAACTTCGCCATCTCGTTCTCGATCATCTCGATCCTGGCGGGCTGCTTCACCTCCTTCGGCCTTGGCTGGAACAACGGCGGCCCCGCCGCCATCGCCTGGGGCTGGCCGATCGTCTCGGTGTTCATCCTCATCATCGGGCTGTGCATGTCGGAACTGGTCTCGGCCTACCCGACGTCCGGCGGAATCTACTGGTGGGCAGCCAAACTCGGCGGACCGAAGGCCGGCTTCTACACCGGCTGGCTCAACCTGATCGGGCTCATCGCGATCCTGGCGTCCGTCGCCTACGGCTGCGCGACGTTCCTCGACCTCACACTCGGCACGTTCAGCGAGACGTGGCTCAACGGGTACAGCCTGACGCGCACCTTCGTGCTGTTCGTCGTCATCCTGGCGATATCGGCACTGATCAACATCTTCTCGTCGCACCTGCTCGCCGTCATCAACAACGTCTCGGTGTGGTGGCACGTCGCGGGCGCCTCCGCGGTGATACTCATCCTGTGGCTGCTGCCCGAGCAGCATGCGGGTTTCGGCGACGTGTTCGCGAAGACCATCAACAACAGCGGCATGTTCGGCGGCGAGACCTCGGGCATCGGGTTCCTGCTGTTCGTGCTTCCCATCTCGGCGATCCTCACGCAGTACACGATCACCGGCTACGACGCCTCGGCACACCTGTCCGAGGAGACCAAGAGCGCGGCCGACGGTGCGGCCAAGGGCATCTGGCGATCGATCTTCTACTCGGCCATCGGCGGCTGGATCCTGCTGCTGACGTTCCTGTTCGCCGTGAACGACTCCGACGCGGTGTCGGCGGGTGGCGGCGCCGTGGTCGGCATCTTCAACCAGGCGCTGGACTCCCAGTGGGTGGCGATCATCCTGCTGATCTCGACGGCGGGCCAGTTCTTCTGCACCACTGCGTGCCAGACCAGCTCGTCGCGCATGCTGTTCGCCTTCAGCCGCGACCGTGCCGTGCCCGGCCACCAACTGTGGTCGAAGGTGAGCAGGAACAAGATCCCTGCCAACGGCGTCATCATCACGGCGGTTCTCGCGATGGTCATCACGCTCCCCGCCCTCGTCGAGGTGGACATCAACGGCGCACCCGTGCCCGTGGCGTTCTTCGCGGTGGTGTCGATCGGCGTGGTCGGCCTCTACCTCTGCTTCGCCGTGCCGATCTTCCTGCGCTGGCGGATGGGTGACGACTTCGCGGTGGGCAAGTGGAACCTGCGCGGACATCACAGGTGGATGGCACCGGTCGCGGTCGTCGAGATCGTCGTCACCTCCATCATCGCGATGTTCCCGACGTCCTCGGGCGGCGTGCCCTGGGGTGACGCGTTCGAGTGGAAGTACGTGAACTACACGCCGCTACTGGTCGGCGGCGTGCTGCTGATGCTGTGGATCTACTGGCACGCATCGGTGAAGAAGTGGTTCACCGGTCCGATCAAGCAGGTCGAACTCAGCGGCACCGGCGACGAGGTCGTCCTGGACAAGCCGTGACGCGTCACCGCGTCAGCGCGTCGTAGAGCGTGTCGACGAATGCGTTCTCCGACAACGACCGTCGTGCCATGGGCCCGGGCGCCCCGATGCTCAACTGGTAGATGCCGACGGTCAGCGTGATCGCCATCGCGGCCCGGCGCGCAGCCTCGGCCTCCGGCTGGCCCAGTTCGACGAGTAGGTCGGCGACGTAGTCCAGGCGGCGTGCGACCACGCGCTCGACCGACGCCGTGACGCCCTCGCCGCCCGCTTCGAGATAGAGCATCAGCTCACCGGGTGCCACCGTGCCGTCGAACGTCGACACCACGCGGGTGAGGAGGCGCCGGAGTTTGTCCGCCGCACCCTCCCCGCGCTCGGACTCGGCGATGATCGCCTCGGTGCTCTCGGCCTCCCAGGCGTCGATGGCCGTCTCCAGCAATGCTCGACGATCGCTGAAGTGCCAGTAGAAGGAGCCCTTCGAGACTCCGAGCGTGCGGGCCAGGGCCTCCACGCGAACCGCCGACGGCCCACCGGTTCGCAGCGCGCGCAGTGCTGCGGCGGCCCAGTCCTCGCGCGTCACGGTCCCCGAAGGGCTTCTCGGCGGCATCGCCATACGGTACCGTATGGGTATCCATACGGGGGCGTATGGAATCGACCCCTGGAGGCAGCCATGGACACCAATCACCTGCACCGCGTCGGAGCCGCGACCATCGCGACCGGCGTCGGCCACAACTTGATCGGAGCGTGGCTCTTCCGCCGCGAACTCGCCGATTTCGTGCACGACGGCCTGGTCGACGCCGTGGAGAACCCGCGGCTGGACGCCTCGGAGCGGCTCCGGCGTCAGACCGCGCTGTGGTTCCTGATGTCGGGTGCGGCGTTCATGACGTTGGGCGCAGGCCTGCGACGCACCAGTGCCGGCGACGGGGCGATCCGTCCGATCGCGACCGGCATGACCGCGATGGGCGCCATCGGGGCCGTCGCAATGCCGAAGTCGGGGTTCTGGCTGCTGCTCGCCGAGGGCGTGGCGGCACGCCGGCTGAGCCGACGGCCGGCAATCACCAGGTACTCGTCCGCATGACGATCTCGGCCGCCAGCTGAGCCGTGGACTCCTGGGCGTTGCGGCGACCCAGCAACTCGACGAGGCGGTAATCGCCGTACACGTAGCGCTGGCTGGCCCTGGCCACCGCGCGAGCGGCCGGTGAGCTGACCAACGCGGTCGTATTCACCTCGACGGGCGGGCAGTCGGCGTCGCGGACGATTCCGGCCTGATCGGCCACGCACGGGTGGCCGCGGTCGACGACGACCAATCCGATGAAGCGGTCGAGACGCGTGGCGGCCAGCTCCCACGCCAGTTCGCCCCCCACCCGGTCGCCGACGAGCAGCGCCCACCGGACGCCGAGCGCGTCGAGGATGCCGATCACCGACTTCGCCGAGAGGTTGGGGTCCGGGCCGATCACGATGGTCTTGAGCGACGCGGTGTGCAGGCGTTGGCACACGCCGTCGTATGCCGACGGCCCCTGGTGCGCGGCGCCGAGCAATACCACCACCGACCCCTGTTCGGGGCCTGAGACGTCGACGGTTGCGGCGAACCCGTCGACGGTGAGAACGGTCGAAGGCATCCGGCCACGCTACAGGCAATGATCATGCCGGGTGCAGGTTTCAACCGGTCTGGAACCCGACACTCAGCCTGTCCCCAGGCGCGCGGCCTGTCGGGCCGCGATCTCCATAAACGTTTGGGGCAACTCGGCTTTGACTTCGATGTCGGGATTTGGCGTCGGGAACGCGATGCCGAATAGCGCCGACGAACCGACGTTGCCGAACCAGAAGTAGACGCTGCTCTCGGCACTGCCGAGTCGCATCGTCTGTTGGTACGCCAGCGTGTCGGCGCTCGTGGTGGTCAACCGGGAAGTGGTCATCGGAATTCCCGGTGACGACGAATCGAAGAAGGCCTCGAATCGTGCACACCGCTGCGCCTCTACGGCCAGCGCGTCGATGTCGAGGCGCCACGACAACACGGTCATCGAGATTCGCGCGCCGTCGTAGCCGACGACGTACTCGATGGCGCTGCCGGGGCCGCGCTCGGCCGACCCCGCGATGACCCGGGTCAGTCCATCGGTGCACCCGGTCGGCTTGGACAGCATCGGAGGCGGACCGCCCGCGCCGTCGGCCCTGCCGGGGTCGGCCTCGGCGCGGTCGTACCGCACGCCGGGCGGGAAGTCCTCGGCGCGCAGGACGCCACGCTCGAGCCGTGCGCCGGGCCAACTCGGGCTGCCCCCGACGACGGTGCCGTCGACCAGCGGAGCGCAGCCACCGCTGACCACCGCCACGGTCACCAGCGCGGCGACGCGGGCACTCGATCGCCGGGAACGGCCGGTCACGGTTCCACGCTACTGGAGCGTCGAGGCGATGATCGGCCGTCGCGGCGGCCCGTGCCGGGCGAGTCCGAGCAGGGCCTCGACGTCCACGTGCTGCTCGAGCAGGTCTGCGGTGAGGTCGAGTTGCCGGTCGCGGCGGGCCTGGACGTCGACGTCGTCGGCGACGGTGAAGCCGTGCCGTCCGGCGGCCGCCGCCGCGTCGGCCAGCCACGCCCGGCGGACGTCGTCGTTGTCGAGCAGGCCGTGCCAGTGCGTGCCGTACACGCTGCCCCGCCGGATGCCGATCCCGAGCCAGTCGTCGTCGCCGCTGCGCGCGACCCTGCCGTGGTGGATCTCGTAGCCGTGCAACGGGGTCTCCCAGTGCCGCAGCGTCTTCTCCGCGTCGAACTCGATGTCCGCGTCCAGCAGCGCGAGGCCGTCGACGTCGACGCTGCCCGACTCGACGGGGTCGTCGATCCGGCGGCACAGCATCTGGA
>JAQSXQ010000193.1 GCA_029256565.1 Mycobacterium sp. | reverse complement strand
CTGGCCAAGAGCACGACGATGTCGATCGGCGCCACCAGCACCGAGACCACGCCACCCACCGCACCGGCGGTCGCGGTCGCGAAGCCCGCGATGAAGGGCCCCGCACCGTTGCCATCGGAGGAGGAGGCGGCCAAGTAGCGGCGCGCACCCGCGTTTCACGATCGATCGCGGTGGTTACCCGACTGATGAAGGGTCCGTGACGGCCCCTTTGGGTAAGCACGTTGTCGAGTAGATCGATTTGGAGAGATCCACGTGAACACCAAGGTGAAGTTGTTGACCGCGACGATGGGAACCGGCGCGCTACTGACGATGGGCGGCGTCACGGTTGCCACCAGTGCTGCCGAGGAACCGGCCCCCGTGCCTCCGGGCCCGGTGCTGACCTCGGAGGTGACGACGGGGGAGACGAGCACCGAGGGCACTGCGCCGCCGGAGCCGGAGACCACCGTCGCCGTACCGCCCGTGACGGCCACCCCGCCGGACGGGTTCGGCCCGCCGGAGTAGCCAAGGCCTCACAGCCAGCGCATAGGTTCGGCACAGGTTCGGCCCATCGACGTGGCGAATACTGGTAGTCATGACCACCGCGCAGGACAACGGCCCTGGTCGCGTCGTCATGCGGCGCGCCGACGGTAGCCCGATCAACGTCCTGGTGGTCGACGACGAACCCGTGCTCGCCGAGTTGGTGTCGATGGCCCTGCGCTACGAGGGCTGGGACATCACGACCGCCGGCGATGGTGCGTCGGCGATCGCAGCGGCCCGCGAGACGCCGCCCGACGTCGTCGTCCTCGACGTCATGCTGCCGGACATGAGCGGGCTCGACGTCCTGCACGAGCTGCGCACCCAGATACCGGGGCTGCCGCTGCTGTTGCTCACGGCCAAGGATTCCGTCGAGGACCGCATCGCCGGGCTCACTGCGGGCGGCGACGACTACGTGACGAAGCCGTTCAGCATCGAAGAGGTGGTGTTGCGGCTGCGTGCGCTGCTGCGGCGCACCGGCGTCGCCGACGAATCGGGCGGTGCGCAGATCGTCGTCGGGGACCTGGTGCTCGACGAGGACAGTCACGAGGTGACCCGTGCCGGCGAGCCGATCTCGTTGACGGCCACTGAGTTCGAGCTGCTGCGGTTCATGATGCGCAACGCCAAGCGGGTGCTGAGCAAGGCTCAGATCCTCGACCGGGTGTGGAGCTACGACTTCGGTGGCCGGTCGAACATCGTCGAGCTGTACGTGAGCTATCTACGCAAGAAGATCGACAGCGGACGCGAGCCGATGATCCACACCCTGCGGGGGGCCGGGTATGTCCTCAAACCCGCCCGCTAGCAGCGGGCCGGGAACCCGCGTCTTCTCGCCACGCACCTGGTCGCTGCGGGTCAGGCTGCTCGTCACGCAGATCGTGCTGCTCGCGACCGTCTGCGCCGCGATCGGCGTGGCCACGGAGTTCGCGTTGCAGCGCTTCCTGATGCACCAGCTCGACGAGCAGGTGCTCGAAGCGGGCAGGCGATCGACGGCGATCTTCGACATGCCGCTCCCGCCGGGACCATTCGGCCCTGGCAGGCGGCCCGGACCACCGGGGGCGATGGCCCCACCGGAACCGCCGCGCATCGTCCTCTTTCCCGCTCCTCCCGACTTCCCCCTGCGGCAGCGGTTCGATCCCGAGACCGGGCCCGGTCCCGGCTTCCTCAACGCGCCGGGTCAGGCCGCCCGCACGGTCGGCGCGGTCGTCGAGCGCGACGGTGACGTCGACGCCGGGGTCATCACCTCCGACGGCGGCCGGTCGGCGGTCAGCGCGGCGGCCACCGGACAACTCGGCGCGGTGCCGCCCGACCGCCATCCGGAGACCGTGGATCTCGACGGGCTGGGTCGTTATCGCGTCATCGGCATGCAGTCCCGCCACGGCGGGCAGACGATCGTCACGGGATTGCCGACGGCCGTGGTCGACGACACGCTGCTGTGGGTTCTCGGCATGTTCTGCGTGGTGGCGATCACCGCGCTGCTGGCCGCCACGATCGCCGGGATCCTGGTGATCAGACGACAACTCGCGCCGCTGTCGCGGGTCTCGGCTGCCGCGCGCGCGGTCGCCGACCTCGAACTCGACCGCGGTGAAGTGAGCCTGCCGACGCCCATCGTGCGCGTCGACCCGGCGGGCGCGCACACCGAGATCGGTCAGCTCGGCTCGTCGCTCAACCGCATGCTCGACCGGATCGCGGGAGCGTTGTCGGCGCGGCACGCGAGCGAGACCAGGGTCCGCCAGTTCGTCGCCGACGCCAGCCACGAGCTGCGCACCCCGCTCGCGGCGATCCGCGGTTATACCGAACTGGCGCAACGCAAACGCGCGGAGCTGCCCGACGACGTCGCCCATGCGATGAGCCGGGTGGAATCCGAGACGCACCGCATGACCCAGCTCGTCGAGGACATGCTGCTGCTGGCTCGCCTCGATGCGGGCCGCGGACTGATCCGCGAGGGCGTGGACCTCTCGCGGCTCGTCGTGGACGCGGTCAGCGACGCGCACGTCGCAGGCCCCGACCACGCCTGGTCGCTCGATCTGCCACCGGATCCGGTGGTCGTGGTCGGCGACGAGGCACGGCTGCACCAGGTACTGGCGAATCTGTTGGCCAACGCCAGGACCCACACTCCGGCGGGCACCACCGTCACGACGTCGCTGACGCCTGGGCCCGGCACCGTGGTGCTGACGGTCGCCGACGACGGTCCGGGCATCCCTGCGGCGCTGCGGCCCGAGGTCTTCGAGCGGTTCGCCCGAGGTGACTCGTCGCGCTCGCGGCGCGACGGTGGCACCGGTCTCGGTCTGGCGATCGTCGCCGCCGTCGTCAAGGCCCACGACGGCACGATCGACGTTCACAGCGCACCCGGGGACACCCGGTTCGTCGTGACGTTGCCCGACGGTTCACAGGCCAGCCACAGCTCGGACCAATCGGACGCCTAGCACCGCGCCCGAGAATCGACCGGGTGATCGCTGTACTGCCGCGCGCGGCGAACCCGCAGGACCCATCGGTCGATCGACCACGGCGGCTGACCTGGGAGCGGGCTGGTTTCGGCGCGCTGACCGCGGTCACGGCGGTGCTCTACCTGTGGAACCTGTCGGCCAGTGGGTGGGCCAACGCGTTCTACTCGGCGGCCGCGCAGGCCGGGGCCTCCAATTGGACGGCCATGCTGTTCGGGTCGAGCGACGCGGGCAATGCCATCACGGTCGACAAGATTCCCGGGGCACTGTGGGTGACCGATCTGTCGGTGCGGATCTTCGGGCTGAACTCGTGGAGCGTGCTGGCGCCCCAGGCGTTGATGGGCGTGGCCGCCGTCGCGGTGCTCTACGCGGCCGTCCGCCGGGCGGCAGGTCCGCAGGCGGCGCTGCTGGCGGGCGCGGTGTTCGCGTTCACTCCCGCTGCCGCACTGATGTTCCGGTTCAACAATCCCGACGCCCTACTGGTCCTGATGCTCGTCGTCGGCGCGTACTGCGTGCAGCGCGCGTGCGAGCCCGACGCCAGCCGCTGGTGGCTCGTCGGCGCGGGCGTCGCCGTGGGCTTCGGCTTCCTGGCGAAGATGCTGCAGGCCTTCCTCGTCCTGCCCGCCTTCGCCGTCGCGTACCTGATGGCTGCTGCCGCGCCGCTGCGGGCCCGGCTGTTCCGTCTTGCGGCGGGCGCCGTCGCGCTGGTGGTGTCGGGGGGTTGGTATCTACTGCTGGTCGAGCTGTGGCCCGCGTCGTCGCGGCCGTACGTCGGTGGCTCCCAGCACGACAGCATCGTCGAACTGGCGTTGGGCTACAACGGGATCGGCCGCATCACCGGCGAGGAGGTCGGCGGCCTCGGCAACCTCGACTACGACGTCGGCTGGGGTCGGCTGCTCGGCGCGGGCATGGGCTCCTACGCCGGCTGGCTGCTGCCTGCCGCGCTGGTCTGCCTGGCCGCTGGGCTCTGGCTCACCCGACGCGCGCCGCGCACCGATCCCCGGCGTGCCGCACTCGTGCTGTGGGGCGGGTGGCTGCTGACGACGGCCGTCGTGTTCAGCTTCGCAGGCGGCATCGTGCACTCGTACTACACCGTCGCGCTGGCCCCTGCGCTCGGCGCGGTGATCGGCATCGGGTCGATCACGCTGTGGCGCAACCGATCGACGCGGTGGTGCGCTGCCGCGATGGCCTCGACCGTCGCCGGCACCGCCGTCCTGGCGGTGATCCTGGCCGCCCGGCACGACGACTGGCTGCCGTGGTTGCGCGCGGTCGTCGCCGTCGTGGGAGTGGGTGCCGCCGTGTTTTTGCTGGTGGTTGCTCGACTGCCGCATCGGGTGGCAGCCGCGGCCGCGGGACTTGCGCTGACCGCCTGTCTGATCGCGCCCACTGCCTACGCGATCGAGACGGCCGCCACGGCGCACACCGGCGCGATCCCGTCGGTCGGGCCGGCACGCGGATTCGGCGGGTTCGGCGGCATGGGCGGGGGTCTGCTCGCGTCACCCGAACCCAGTGCCGGTCTGTCGGCGCTGCTGGCCGCCGACGCCGACCGATTCCGCTGGGCCGCAGCGGTGGTGGGCTCCAACAACGCCGCGGGCTACCAGCTCGGCAGCGGCGCACCGGTGATGGCGGTCGGCGGGTTCAATGGCACGGACCCGGCACCGACCCTCGCGGAGTTCCAGCGCCTCGTGGCCGATGGTGACGTGCACTACTTCATCCGCAGCAGGATCATGGGTCGGGGCGAGCGAAGCGACGGGGTGTCGGGAAGCTTCGGTGGTCGCGCGCAGCCAACGGGAAGCCGCGAAGCCGCGAACATCGCCGAGTGGGTCGAGACGCACTACGCGCCGGTGATCATCGATCGCGTGGCGGTCTACGACCTGACCTCGGCGCCCACGGCGTGATTCACAGCCGGCGCATAGCTCGCGCAGAAGGCCACCACACTGCGCGCGGCGACGATGAAGTCATGACGGACATCGACACGGGAACCGAGCGCATCGCACGCTTCGCATCCCGCCCCAATGCGGCCAGGGCCGCGGCCATGACCGGCGTACCCGTGCTGGACGTGGTGATCCCCGTCTACAACGAGGAGACCGCGCTGGCCGACTCGGTGCGCCGGGTGCATCGGCACCTTCGGGACACGTTCCCGTACCCGGTGCGCATCACGATCGCCGACAACGCCAGCGTCGACGAGACTCCCCGCGTAGCGCGGCAATTGGCGGCCGAACTCCCCGACGTGCGCGTGGTGCGGCTGGAGCAGAAGGGCCGCGGTAGGGCGCTCC
>JAQSXQ010000192.1 GCA_029256565.1 Mycobacterium sp. | reverse complement strand
ACCGCGGGTGCCGAACGAGATGCGGCTCATCACCGGGAACGGGACGCCGGTCTTCTCCCCCATGAACCCGGACAGGTTCAGCAGCAGGAAGAGGAAGACGCCGCCCAGGCCGAGCGCCAACAGGATCTGCCACCCGCCGAGGCCGAGGGCGAACAAGCCGATGGCAAACGAGTAGTTGCCCAGGCTGTGTACGTCGTTCGCCCACAGAGTGAAGATGTTGTAGGCGCTCCACCGTCGACCCTCGCGCTTCGTGGGCGCGAGTTCGGGGTTGTACAGGGACGGACTGACGTCGGCGAACGGGGTTGCATCGTCACGACTGGGGTCGCCGATCAGACCGGTGGACTCTGTGCTCATGGATACGCCTGTCACGGTCGGAGCGCCGACGCTCAGCGCCGTCGCAAACATTCCACGGTGTGGAAGTAATATTCCACGGATGCGACAAGTAAGTCGTATCGCGACAGCGTGTGTCAAGGCTTTGGCACGATTGACTGTGTCGACGCTCACATCTAGAGTCGCCCAGGAATGGAGTTTCATTTCCACGATGAGGAATTACTCGTAGCAACGGAGAGCTGCCGATGACCGCCGACACCCCCGACCAATCCGGTTTCGACCTGGTGGTCCGCGGCGAACGCATGCTGACGACGGCGGGAATCGTCGCCCGCGAGATCGGCATCCGCGACGGTCGCATCGTCGCGATAGAGCCGCTCGGAAGCGGTCTCACCGGCACGGAGGTCGTCGAACTCACCGACGAGCAGGTGATGATCCCCGGCCTGGTCGATACCCACGTGCACGTCAACGAGCCGGGTCGCACCGAGTGGGAGGGTTTCGACTCCGCTACCCGCGCAGCGGCGGCGGGCGGCGTGACCACGCTGATCGACATGCCGCTCAACTCGATTCCGCCGACGGTCAACGTGGATGCGCTCAACGCCAAGCGCGCGGCTGCATCGGGCAAGACGCACATCGACGTCGGCTTCTGGGGCGGCGCCATCCCCGGCAACACCGGCGATCTGCGCGGCCTGCACGACGATGGCGTCTTCGGCTTCAAGTGCTTCCTGCTGCACTCCGGCGTCGACGAGTTCCCACATCTCGACGCCGAAGAGATGGAGAAGGACATGGCCGTACTGGCCGGCTTCGACTCCATGATGATCGTGCACGCCGAGGACTCCCGCGCCATCGACCGAGCACCGTCTGCCGAGGGCGACCGGTACGAGCGCTTCCTCGCGTCGCGACCACGCGGCGCCGAGAACGTGGCGATCGCCGAGGTCATCGAACGCGCTCGATGGACCGGCGTCCGTGCGCACATCCTGCACCTGTCGTCGTCGGACGCTCTGCCCATGCTCGCGACCGCGAAGCGCGACGGCGTCAAGATCACCGTCGAGACCTGCCCGCACTACTTGACGCTGCTCGCCGAGGAGATCCCCAACGGCGCAACGGCATTCAAGTGCTGCCCGCCGATCCGCGAGGCGTCGAATCGCGAGCTGCTGTGGCAGGGACTGCTCGACGGCACCATCGACTGCATCGTCTCGGACCACTCCCCCTCGACGGTCGACCTGAAGGACGTCGAGAACGGCGACTTCGGCGTGGCATGGGGCGGCGTCGCGTCGCTGCAGCTCGGCCTGTCGCTGATCTGGACCGAGGCCAAGCGCCGCGGTGTGAAACTGACGCAGGTGATCGAGTGGATGGCGGCCAAGCCCGCCGCGCTCGCCGGATTGAACAACAAGGGCAAGATCGCGCTGGGCTACGACGCCGACTTCGCGATCTTCGAACCCGAGTCCGCCCAGGTCGTCGACGTGCACAAGCTGCACCACAAGAACCCGATCAGCCCGTACGACGGGCGCGCACTCGCCGGTGTCGTGACGAGTACCTGGTTGCGCGGCAAGAAGATCGACTTCGAGACCCCGCAGGGCCGGATGCTGCGCCGCGGCGGGGTATAGCGCCACGAGCCTGCGATTCGTGGAGTATTTCCTGCGGTGAGCGCGGGAAATGTTCCACGAATCGCGCCCGCGGCTACTTCAGGGGGAGGCCGGTGATCGCGCGGGCCATCACCAGACGCTGAATCTCGCTGGTGCCCTCGAAGATCGTGAAGATCTTGGCGTCGCGGTGCATGCGCTCGACCGGGTAGTCGCGCGTGTAGCCGTTGCCTCCGAGGATCTGAATCGCCTCGTCGGTGACGTACACGGCCGTCTCGCTGGCGATCAGCTTGGCCATCGAACCCTCGGCGTTGGTGAACGGCAGGTCGTTGCGCGCCATCCAGCCCGCCCGCCACACCAGGAGCCGGGCACTGTCGATGCGGGCCTTCATGTCGGCGAGCTTGAACGCGATCGCCTGGAAGTCACCGATCTTGCGACCGAATTGCTCGCGCTGCTGGGCGTATTCGAGGGCGTACTCGTAGGCCGCGCGCGCGACGCCGAGCGCCATCGCGCCGACCGTGGGCCGGGTGCGCTCGAACGTCTTCATCGCCGCCTGGCCCGCCGACCGCTTGCCCTCGCGGGAGCGGGCGATGCGCTCGTCGAACTTGTCCTTGCCGCCGATGATCAGCCGGCCCGGGAGCCGCACGTCGTCGAGCACCACCTCGGCGGTGTGCGAGGCGCGGATGCCGTGCTTCTTGAACTTCTGGCCCTGGCTGAAGCCCTTGGTGCCGGGCGGGATGATGAACGTCGCCTGGCCGCGCGAACCCAGGTCCGGCTCCACCGATGCCACCACGATGTGCACGTTGGCGATCCCGCCGTTGGTCGCCCACGTCTTGGTGCCGTTGATGACCCATTCGTCGGTCGCCTGGTCGTAGCGGGCCCGCGTGATGATGGCCGAGACGTCCGATCCCGCGCCCGGCTCCGAGGCGCAGAACGAACCCAGCAGCGGTTCGTCGACCGTGCCGAACATCTGGGGTAGCCACTCGCCGAGTTGCTCCGCCGTACCGGTGGCCGCGAGCGACGCCGCCGCCAGACCGGTGCCGAGGATCGAGAGCCCGATTCCTGCGTCACCCCAGAACATCTCCTCGAAGACGGTCAGCATGCCGAGGCCACTGGGCTCCGCGGCCTGGGTCGCGAAGAGGTCCATCGAGTAGAGACCGACCTTCGCCGCCTCCTGGATGATCGGCCACGGCGTCTCCTCGCGCTCGTCCCACTCTGCAGCCGCAGGCCGGACGATCTGTGCAGCGAAGTCGTGAACCCAGTCCCGGACGTCGACGACGTCTTCGGGAAGCTCCAGGGAGAACGTCATGGCGACAGGTCCTTTCGATGATCCGACGGCCATGCGGCCGGTAGCGGCGCGATGGAACGGGCAACCGCGTCGCGGTTCAGTGAACGAATGTACACTGCGAGCGGGCCTCGGCCAACCGGTGCCCCCGGCCGGCAAACGAACGCCGCAGTCGGCGCGACTGTGGGAGCGTTACCACCACAGCCGAACCCGCCGATCCGGCCCAGGACAGGAATGCCGCCAAGGATGCCGAACGCTCAGCGCAGGGCCCCGCGCACCGCGTGGAGCATCGGAACGCGCTACGTCCTCGGCCTGACCTATGCCCAACTGATCACGGCCGTCGAGGTCGCTGCCGTCGCCATCTCCCTCGGCGGCCAGTCCTTCGGCGCGAACACCGCACTGACGCCACCCCGGCTCGCCGTGCCCGTGGCGCTCATCGCCTTCGGAGTCCTTGGCACCGCCCTCGGCGGTTACTGGAGCATCGCGCAATCACTGCGCTGGTACCCCGCTGGTGTCGAACCCGATGCCGCGCAACGCAAGCACGCCATCAACCTGGTGCGCCGCCAGACCGGGATCCTCCTGGGCATCTGGGTGGTCTGCACGCTCGTACTGGTGGCGAGCAACGTCGATGCCGGCCTGGGACCGACGGTGCTGCTGGTCATGGCGATGCTGTTCGGGGCGACCTCGAGCGTCAGCTCCGGACTGCTGTTCACGCTGCGCGTCGTCCGACCGATCGTCGCGGCGGCGAGCAAGGACTTCGTCAGCCGCGCGACCGCGCCTGGCGTCGTGGCCCGGCTGGTCCTGATGTGGCTGGTGACCTCTGCGCTCCCGAGTCTCGCGATCGCGCTGCTGGTGGTGTTCCACTCCCAGGGCTGGTTCATCCCCCGCAGCGCGTCGCTCGTGATTCCCGTCGTCGTGCTGTCGGCGGTGTCGGTGGGTCTCGGGGTGCGGTCGCTGATCCTGGTGTCGCGCTCGATCTCCGATCCGCTCAACGACGTCGTCGCGGCGATGGCCGAGGTCGAGCGCGGTGACATCGGCCGCACCGTCGACGTCTACGAGCAGTCCGAGATCGGGCGGCTGCAGAACGGCTTCAACCGCATGGTCGCTGGTCTGCTCGAACGCGACCGGCTCCGCGACCTGTTCGGCCGCCACGTCGGTTCCGACGTCGCCCGGCTCGCCGAATCCGACGGCGCCGCACCCGGTGAAGTACGCGACGTCGCCGTGCTGTTCATCGACCTGGCCGGCTCCACCCAATTGCCGGCGCACCGCTCCCCACGCGAAGTCGCCGACGTGCTCAACGACTTCTTCCGCATCGTCGTCGCAGCCGTCGACGAACGCGGCGGCCTCATCAACAAGTTCCAGGGCGACGCCGCACTCGCGGTGTTCGGCGCGCCGGTGGCCACCGACGGTGCGGCCACGGCGGCGTTGCACACCGCCCGCGCCCTTGCCGAGCAGTTGCGCACGCTGCCGGTCGTCGACTTCGGCATCGGGGTGTCGGCAGGCCCGGTGTTCGCGGGCAACATCGGCGCCGAGAACCGCTACGAGTACACGGTGATCGGCGACCCGGTGAACGAAGCCGCACGACTGGCCGACGCCGCCAAGCAGATCGTCAGCCGGACGTTGGCCTCGGGTGCCGCGCTGGACCGCGCCGACGCCGACGAACGATCCCACTGGGACTCCCGCGACCCCGTCCTGCTGCGCGGCCGATCGGAACCCACCCGCATCTCGGTGCCACGCGACCACAATGTGGTGCATGGCACCCGACACTGACGGCCCCAACAACCCCGACCGCGTCACCCCGTTCCGCATCGACGTACCCGACGACGTGCTCGCCGATCTGCGCCAGCGGCTGACCCACACGCGGTGGCCCGAACCCGAGGCCGTGGGATCCGGGGACCAACTCGACTGGAACCAGGGCATCCCCCTGGCCTACACCCAGGAGCTGGCCGCCTACTGGGCCAACGAATACGACTGGCGGGCACGCGAAACCGCGCTCAACCGCTTCGACCAGTTCGTGACCGAGATCGACGGCCTCGACGTGCAC
>JAQSXQ010000191.1 GCA_029256565.1 Mycobacterium sp. | reverse complement strand
GCGGGCGTCGGCCCGCAGCAGGTGCGGTTCGGTGTCGACGTCGTCGATGCCGAAGCCGATGATGCGCCTCGGCGTGATCCGGATGATCGCGGTGTCCAGTGCATCGCCGTTGGGTTCTGTTGCGGCAGTTGGCAACTCGGCCTGCTCGGCGGTGCCGCGGATCTCCAGGCAGCGGACCCGCCACGGATCTCGCGAGGCGATGTCGTCGACGACGAACGCGACGTGGGGGTTGACCGCGATGTTGCGGAACTTGCGACTCTTCGACATCTGGTAGCCGACGATGTCGATCGTGCCCAGTTCCGCGTTGTAGCTGAACCCGACCGGGCTGTTCTGTGGCGTTCCGTCGGGCTTGATGGTCGCCAAACGGCCGAGGTCGGCCGACGTCATGTACTCGATCTCGTGCGGGCGGAAGGTCATGGATCCGAACGTAGAACCTCAAGCGAAGTTGACGTCAAGACCTTGCGACACTGGAGTCATGCCCGCTCGCCGTCCCGCGGACCCGACGAAGACCCGCGCCGCCGTCACCGCGCTCGCCACGTGGTTGCGCGAACCCGACGCACCGGCGCCCGACCGGCCCGCGCTGGCCGAGGCCGTCCGGCTCACCGCACGCACGCTCGAGGACACCGCACCCGGTCACAGCGTGGAGGTCAGGGTGCCGCCCTTCGTCGCCGTGCAGTGCATCGAGGGGCCTCGGCACACCCGCGGCAATCCGCCCAACGTGGTCGAGACCGATCCGCGCACCTGGCTGCTGCTCGCCGCAGGCCTCCAGACGATGGCCGACGCGGTCGCCGCGGGCACCGTGCAGGCGTCCGGATCCCGGGCCGGTGAGATCGCCGACTGGCTGCCGCTGGTGGCACTGGACTGACTGCGGCGAACTTCACACCTTCCGCTGCGGCCCCCCAGGAATGGCGACACGCGGTCGCGGCGTTGAACACGCCGACGAAAGAGGCGACATGCGCGCCCGATTCCGCCTTAGACGCCGGTTGTCCGTAGACTGACGTCGTCACCCACAGCCCCCAGGGAGCAGCCTCATCGTGACCGACGAGCAGCCCGCGCAGGACGAGAACGAACCCCGCGAGGAGTGTGGCGTCTTCGGCGTCTGGGCTCCCGGTGAAGACGTGGCGAAGCTCACGTACTACGGGCTCTATGCCTTGCAGCACAGGGGGCAAGAGGCCGCGGGCATCGCCGTCGCCGACGGATCCCAGGTCCTGGTATTCAAGGACCTCGGTCTGGTGAGCCAGGTGTTCGACGAGCAGACGCTCGCCGCGATGGAGGGCCACGTCGCCATCGGGCACTGCCGCTACTCGACCACCGGATCCACCACGTGGGAGAACGCCCAGCCGGTGTTCCGCAACACCGCGGCGGGCACCGGGGTGGCGCTCGGTCACAACGGAAACCTCGTCAACACCACCGAACTCGCTGCCCGTGCGCGCGAGGCCGGGCTGGTCAACACCCGCGGTGCCGCCTCGGCCACCACCGACTCGGACATCCTCGGCGCGCTGCTGGCCCACGGTGCCGCCGACTCGTCGCTGGAGCAGGCTGCCCTCGAACTGCTGCCCACCGTGCGCGGGGCGTTCTGCCTGACCTTCATGGACGAGAACACCCTCTACGCCGCCCGCGACCCGCATGGTGTCCGCCCGCTGTCGCTCGGCCGCCTCGACCGCGGCTGGGTCGTCGCATCGGAGACCGCGGCGCTCGACATCGTCGGCGCATCGTTCGTCAGGGACATCGAGCCGGGCGAACTGCTCGCGATCGACGCCGACGGCGTCCGCTCGACGCGCTTCGCCAACCCGACGCCCAAGGGCTGCGTCTTCGAATACGTGTACCTGGCCCGCCCGGACAGCGTCATCGGCGGCCGTTCGGTGCATGCCACTCGCGTCGACATCGGGCGCCGGCTCGCCGCCGAGAACCCGGTGGACGCCGACCTGGTGATCGGTGTCCCGGAATCCGGCATCCCCGCCGCCGTCGGCTACGCGCAGGGATCCGGCATCCCCTACGGCCAGGGCCTCATGAAGAACGCCTACGTCGGCCGTACCTTCATCCAGCCGTCGCAGACCATCCGCCAGCTGGGCATCCGGCTGAAGCTGAACCCGCTCAAGGAAGTCATCCGCGGCAAGCGGCTGATCGTCGTCGACGACTCGATCGTGCGCGGCAACACCCAGCGGGCACTGATCCGAATGCTCCGCGAAGCCGGCGCCCTAGAGGTGCACGTGCGGATCGCCTCGCCACCGGTGAAGTGGCCCTGCTTCTACGGCATCGACTTCGCGACGCCCGCCGAACTCATCGCCAACGCGGCCAGCAACTCGGCCGACGAAGAGGAGATGCTCGACGGCGTACGTCGGGCCATCGGCGCCGACACCCTGGGCTACATCAGCAAGCAGGGCATGATCGCCGCGACCGAGCAGCCCGCATCGAGGCTGTGCTCGGCGTGCTTCGACGGGACCTACCCGATCGAACTGCCCGGCGAGACCGCGCTCGGCAAGAACGTCATCGAGCACATGTTGGCCACCGCCGCCAAGTCGGGCATCCCGCTGCAGGCGACGAACGACAACGCCTCCGCGTTGCGCCGCCCCTGAGCGGGGCCTCGAAAGGCGTTACGCCGTCGGCGAACTGAAGCGCATGATGCTCTTGCGCCCTCGACTGCCCGCGGTGCCGTCCTGATCCAGTGCCTCCTTGACGGACTGGACGTACGGCGTGAGACCGCCTGGCGGCGGCGGGATGACCGCGTCGATGTCGTGCTCGTGCATGATCGCGTCGCACTCCAGGGAGTGCACCAGTGGCCGGGCCAGACCCGAGGGGATCGGCGTCACCAGCCCGACCCACCAGCTCGCGATGGTCGGCGTCAGGAACGGCACGCCGACGATCAGGCGCCTGCGCAGCCCGGCAGCGTCGGCGTACACCTGCATGGCATCGCCGTACTCGAGCACGTCCGGACAGCCGACGTCCCACGTGCGTGACTCCGGGACGTCCGCGACGGCCGCCTCGGCGAGGTAGTACAGCACGTCGCCGATCGCGATCGGCTGGATCTTGTTGTGCACCCACTTCGGCGCCGTCATCACCGGCAGCCGGTCGGTCAGGTGCCGAATCATCTCGAACGAGGCCGAACCCGACCCGACTACGATGCCCGCCTGCAGCACCAGCGTCTCGATGCCCGAGGCAATCAGCTTGTCGCCCACCGCCGTTCGCGAGCGCAGATGCTTCGACAGGTCGGCGGTGTTCGGCGGATGCAGGCCCGACAGGTAGACGATCCGCTGCACGCCGGCACGCTTGGCCGCGATGACGACGTTGTCGGCCGACATCGCTTCCTCGCGCTCGAAGTCCTTGGACGTGCCCATCGAGTGCACCAGGTAGTAGACGACGTCGACGTCGATGAACGCCTCGGTCAACGAGTCGGCGTCGCCCAGGTCGCCCTTGGCGACCTCGACCCGATCCCGCCACGGGGTGTCGTCGAGCTTGCCGGGCGTGCGGGCCAGCGCGCGAACCGTGTGTCCACGATCCAGCAGCACGGGCACCAGGTTGCCGCCGACGTAACCGGTCGCACCGGTCACCAGGCAGCGGCGGGTGTTCGAATCCGACACCGGTCCTCCATCCGTCGTATACCGCTTTCCAGGTATTCGGAGCGGATCCCCGTCGGGATGACCGTTAACGGGTCTACTCAAACGGACAACCGGGGTTGGGTGCGTCCGTTGCCAGCGGCGCGTCGGCCGGGCCGATGTACAAGACCCACAGCACCACGGGGTCGGGACCGAGGTTGCGACCGATGTGGACCTCGCCCGGACCGGACCCCTCGGTGATCGGCGCGCCCGCCGGGTAGATGCCGTCGCTGGAGCAATCGGCCTTGTCGTGGGTCAGGGTGCCTGCCCGCACCACCCCGAACACCTGAACCTCGTGCCAGTGCCATCCGGTGCTACCGCCCGGGGCGATGGTGAGTTCCCGCGTCACGTACTGCTGGCCGTCGACGACCGATTGGGCGAGCGTCCGGGCCTCGATCCCCCGATTCGGCGACGCCTGCACCGCCCCGGCCGACCCCAAAGATGCGAGCAGCATGGCTGCTCCTGCCCCTGCCGACCAGCGAAGTCCGTTCACGAGGCACAGCGTGACACAGCCGGTGGCCCGGTGGAGGTGGTCTTGGCGGTAACCTTGGGCGCGATGACGAGCAAGGGTCGGCCGGCCAACAACGACGGCGCCTCCTATGCCGCGGCGGGCGTGGACATCGAAGCGGGGGACCGCGCGGTCGAACTGTTCAAGCCGTTGGCGAAGCGTGCGACACGGCCGGAGGTGCGCGGCGGCCTCGGCGGCTTCGCAGGCCTCTTCGCCCTGCGCAACGACTACCGCGAGCCGCTGCTCGCGTCGTCCACCGACGGCGTTGGCACGAAACTGGCGATCGCCCAGGCCATGGACAAGCACGACACCATCGGGCTGGACCTCGTCGCGATGGTCGTCGACGACCTCGTGGTGTGCGGCGCTGAGCCGCTGTTCCTGCAGGACTACATCGCCGTAGGCCGCACCGTGCCCGAACGCGTCGCAGAGATCGTCTCAGGCATCGCCAATGGCTGCGTGATCTCCGGGTGCGCACTGCTCGGCGGCGAGACCGCCGAACATCCCGGGCTGATGTCACCCGACCACTACGACGTGTCGGCCACCGGCGTCGGAGTCGTCGAGGCCGACGACGTCCTGGGACCCGAGCGGGTCAAGCCGGGCGACGTGCTGATCGCCATGGCCTCGACCGGCCTGCACTCCAACGGCTACTCACTGGCGCGCAAGGTGCTGCTGGAGATCGACCGGATGGATCTCGGCGGCCACGTCGAGGAGTTCGGCCGCACGCTCGGCGAGGAACTGCTCGAGCCCACCCGCATCTACGCCAAGGACTGCCTGGCGCTGGCCGCCGAGACGCAGGTCCGCACGTTCTGTCACGTCACCGGCGGCGGATTGGCGGGCAACCTCGAACGCGTGGTGCCCAACGGCCTGGTGGCCGAGATCGACCGCGGGACGTGGACCCCGGCCCCGGTCTTCGGCATGATCGCCCAGCGCGGACGCATCGAGCGCGCGGAGATGGACAAGACCTTCAACATGGGCGTCGGAATGGTTGCCGTAGTGGCGCCGGAGGACACCGACCGCGCACTGGCCATCCTGACCGCCCGGCACATCAAGTGCTGGACGCTCGGCACGGTCATGAAGGGTGCAAAGGGAGAATCGCGCGCCCAACTCGTCGGGCAGCATCCACGATTCTGAAGAACGGGCCCGG
>JAQSXQ010000190.1 GCA_029256565.1 Mycobacterium sp. | reverse complement strand
AAGACGCATCCCAGCACCTGCCGAAGGCTCGGGATGTGGCGGTTCGACAACTTGTTGACGTGAAACTTGGAGACGCGGATGTCGCCGTGCGTGGGGTGCTCTTCGGCGAGCAGCAGGCGCATGAACGTCGACTTGCCCGAACCCGACGGGCCGATGAGGAAAACGAACTCACCCTTGTCGATGTTGAGCGACACGTCGTCCAAGGCCGGACGGCCAGAAGACTTGTACTGCTTGCTCACGTGGTCGAGGGTGATCATCACGGCACGCCAGTGTAGCGGGACACCATTTCCGGACCCGGCTACTGCGGGGGCGGCGTGGGAGTCGGAGCGAGTCCGGGCAGCGTGGGCAGCTGGAATGGCAGCCCGGGCTGCGTCGTCTGCACCACGGTCGTCGGCGGCAGCGGTCCCGGGCCGTCGGGGTCGACGACGGTGGACGGTGCCGGCGGACCCGTCGTCGTCGGTGTCGTCGAAGTGGTGGGCGACGTGGACGTCGTCGTCGGAGTCGTCGTCGTCGGGGTGGGCGTCGTCGTGGTCGTCGTGGTGCGCGGCGTCGTCGTCCTCGGTCGTTCCTGGACGTTGGTCCGCGGCACCCACGTGTACTCGGGGTCGGGGACGAAGCCCGGCGGCACGATCGCGGTCTCCGGCGCGGCCGGCGGCGCGGGTGGCTCCGGCTGATAGGTGTTGTAGAGCCACAGGACCAGGAAGTACGCCACGATGAGAGCGGCCGTGGAGGTGCGGATCCGCCCGTTGATGATGTAGCCCGGCCAGCCGCGGTCGGTGCGCCTCCTGGTCACCCACTTCCAAAGGGTCACGACGCGTCCTCGGTGTTCGACACCGGGCCGACGTTGGCCGGACTCGGGATCGTGTTCACCACCGGAGACGTGTCCGCAGAGGTGACGATGCCGGCGCGCATGAGCGCGGCCACGACGAGCAGACGCAGCCTGCGACCCACTTCGAACTGCTTGCCGGGCAGCGTGCGCGCGACCATCCGCAGGTTGACGGTCTCGACCTCGATGCTCTCCACGCCCATGACCTGAGGAGCGTCGAGGAGCAGCTTCCGCAGACTCTCGTCCTTCATCGCGGTCTCGCTGACGCCGTGCAGCAGTTCGTCGACCCTGGTGAGATCGGCGGTCGTCGGGACGGGAATGTCGATCACCGCGCGAGCCCAGTCCTTCGACAGGTTCATGGTCTTGACGATCTGGCCGTTGGGGATGGTGAACACCTCGCCCTCGGCCGACCGCAGCTTGGTGACGCGCAGCGTGACGTCCTCGACCGTGCCCTCGGCGGGCGTCGAGACACCCGTGACCGTCAGTGCGACGAGGTCACCGAACCCGTACTGCTTCTCGGTGATGACGAAGAAGCCCGCCAGCAGGTCCTGAACGATGCGCTGGGCGCCGAAGCCCAGCGCCGCACCCAGCACGGCTGCGGGTGCCACGAGTGATCCCACGGGGATCGCCAGCGCATCGGTGACCTCGACGAGGACGACGACGAAGAGCACCGCGATCGACACCCACGAGATGACCGAGGCGACTGCCTGCCGGTGCTTGGCACTCTCGGTGCGCACCAGCTGATCGGTTTCCTGGAAGTCGGCGTCGATGCGGCGGGTGATCTTCTGCGCGGCCCAGTTGATGAAGCGGGCGGCGAGCACGGCGAAGATGATCAACAGCGCGATCTTCAGGCCGCGCGTGATGATCCACTCGCCGATTTCGCCTCGCCAGAAGTCCTGCCAGCGTTGCGCGACCGAGAATGCGAGGTAATTCGAGTTAGTCGTCATCTTTCCTATTGCGCCAACGGATTCCCGCTTCCAGGAAACCGTCGATGTCGCCGTCGAGCACTGCGGCCGGATTGCCGACTTCGTAGTCGTTACGCAGATCCTTGACCATTTGATAGGGGTGCAGAACGTAGGAGCGCATCTGCGAACCCCAGGAACTACCGCCGTCGCTCTTGAGCGCGTCCATCTCGGCGCGTTCCTCTAGACGCTTGCGTTCGAGCAACTTCGCCTGCAGAACCCGCATCGCCGAAACCTTGTT
This sequence comes from Mycobacterium sp., assembly GCA_029256565.1. GTDB lineage: Bacteria > Actinomycetota > Actinomycetes > Mycobacteriales > Mycobacteriaceae > Mycobacterium. The sequence goes on along the minus strand of JAQSXQ010000190.1, from coordinate 3,225 downwards.
CTGCAACTGCGATTTCTCGTTCTGACAGGTCACGACGATACCCGTGGGGATGTGGGTCAAACGAACCGCCGAGTCGGTGGTGTTCACCGACTGCCCACCCGGCCCGCTGGACCGGTAGACGTCGACGCGGAGGTCGCCCTCGGGTATCTCGATGTGGTCGGTGGTCTCGACGACGGGCAGCACCTCGACTTCGGCGAATGACGTCTGCCGTCGGCTCTGATTGTCGAACGGACTGATTCGCACCAGTCGGTGGGTGCCCTGCTCCACCGAGAGCGTCCCGTACGCGTACGGCGCGTGCACTGCGAAGGTCGCGCTCTTGATGCCGGCCTCTTCGGCGTAGGACGTGTCGAAGACCTCGACGCCGTAGTCGTGCTTCTCCGCCCACCGGATGTACATGCGCATCAACATCTCGGCCCAGTCGGCGGCGTCGATCCCACCTGCCCCGGACCGGATGGTGACGACGGCCTCGCGCTCGTCGTACTCGCCGGACAGCAGCGTCCGTACTTCCATGGCCTCGATGTCCTCGCGGAGTGCCGCGAGTTCGGCGTCGGCGTCGGCGAGGGCTTCGGTCGCGCCCGCACCCTCTTCCTCGGCTGCCATCTCGTAGAGGACGGGGAGATCGTCGAGCCGCTGACGCAGCGCCTCGACGCGGCGAAGTTCGCCCTGGGCGTGGGACAGCGCGCTGGTCACCTTCTGTGCCCGGGTCTGGTCGTCCCACAGCTTGGGGTCGGACGCTTCCTGCTCCAGGGTGGTGATGCGATCCCGGAGTCCGTCGACGTCGAGCACCCGCTCCACCGTGGTCAGCGTGGTGTCCAGTGCAGCGATGTCTGATTGACGGTCGGGTTCCACGGTGGTTCAGCGTACCGACAGGCTCGTGCAAACCCTTCGCTCCTGCCCACGCGAGCGACGATGCGGAGTTAGAGTCGGCGTGCAACCGCCCTTGGCGACGACGCGACAGCCCCCTTTGCGCGCCGCCTGGCCCAGGGCTCGGGCAGATGTCTGCAGAGAAGGCGGAGGTATGCGGCCGTACCACGTGGCGATAGTCGGCTCGGGACCTTCGGGTTACTTCGCCGCAGCGTCCCTGCTCAAGTACGCGGACTCCAAGGAGTTGGTCGACGGGGTCGAACCCCGCGACGTGCGCGTCGACATGTTGGAGATGCTGCCGACGCCGTGGGGCCTGGTCCGCTCCGGAGTCGCACCCGACCATCCCAAGATCAAGTCGATCAGCGCGCAGTTCGAGAAGACGTCGTCCGACCCGCGGTTCCGGTTCTTCGGCAACGTCGAGGTCGGCAACCACGTCACCGCGGAAGAACTCGCCGAGCGCTACGACGCGGTGGTCTATGCCGTCGGCGCGCAGTCCGACCGCGCGCTGAACATCCCCGGCGAGGATCTGGTCGGGAGCGTGCCGGCGGTCGACTTCGTGGGTTGGTACAACGCCCACCCGCACTTCGGCGAGATGCTGCCCGACCTCACCTCTGGCCGCGCCGTCGTGATCGGCAACGGCAACGTCGCCCTCGACGTCGCGCGCATCCTCGTCAGCGACCCCGATCTGCTGGCAGCGACCGACATCGCCGACCACGCTCTCGACTCGCTGCACGCACGCGGGGTGGAGGAAGTGGTCGTGGTCGGTCGGCGCGGGCCGCTGCAGGCGCCCTTCACCACCCTCGAACTACGCGAACTCGGCGATCTGGAAGCGATGGCCGACGTCGACGTCGTCGTCGATCCCGAGGACTTCGCCGGCATCACCGACGAGGATCTCGAGGCCGCAGGCAAGACCGTCAAGCAGAACGTCAAGGTGCTGCGCGGTTTCGCCGAGCGGCCGTCCAAGGGCGCCAAGCGCCGCATCGTCTTCCGGTTCCACGCCTCCCCCATCGAGATCAAGGGCGACGGCAAGGTCGAGTCGATCGTGCTGGGCCGCAACGAGCTGGTCGACGAGGGCGGTCGCGTAATCGCGAAGGACACCGGCATCCGCGAAGAACTGCCCGCCCAATTGGTGGTGCGGGCGGTCGGATACCGCGGCGTCGCCACTCCGGGCCTGCCGTTCGACGAGCGCTCGGGCACCATCCCGCACAGCGACGGCCGTGTGGAGGGCACCCGCAACGCCTACGTCGTCGGCTGGATCAAGCGCGGGCCGTCGGGCGTGATCGGCAGCAACAAGAAGGACTCTCAGTCGACCGTCAACACCCTGCTGGCGGACCTGGCGTCGGCAGAGCTCGCCGATCTCGAGCCGGACCACGACCGTCGGATCGCCGAATGGCTGGTGGAGCGGCAACCCCAGGTGGTGACCGGCGACCACTGGAAGCTGATCGACGACTTCGAGCGGTCGGCGGGCGAGAAGCTCGGCAGGCCGCGGGTGAAGGTGACGAGCCTCGCGGAGTTGCTGCGGATCACGCACGGCTGACGGTGCTCACGCACGGCTAGCGTGCCGGCGGGGTCACCTTGTCGGCCTCGATCGTCACGACGATGCGGGTCTCGTCGGGGTTCCCACTGAAGTAGGGGTATGGCGCCCCGATGTACTTCTGCGAGATCTCGTCGATGCTCTCCTTGCCGCCCTCACTCGTCATCGAGACGACGCGTCCCCGGATCGCATAGAAGCGGTAGACGTTCTCGGGGTCGACGACGTTGATGGCGACACGCGGGTCGCGCTCGAAGTTCTTCTGCTTCTGCATGCCACCGACGATGTTGAGGACGACGTTCTCCCCATCGGTGGTCACCCACGTCTCGGTGAGTTGCGGGGAGCCATCTGGCATCAGCGTGGCGACGAAGCACGGGCTGGGCTTGCGCATGAGATCGATGAGGTCGGACGGGAGCGGAGTCGGCATGCCTCCGTCATACCCGTTTTGTCGGTGGGTGGTCGTAGAATCGAACACATGTTCGAGATGCTGGACTTCGACGCCACCACGGTGGACGAGGCCGGCCTGATCGACCGCATCGCCGAGTTGGAACGGCTGAAGTCCACCGCCGCAGCTGCCCAGGCCCGGATGACCGCCGCGTTGGACCTGATGCGCCGCACCGCCGAAGCCGACGCCGGCATGCCCCTACGCAAGCGCGGCCAGGGCCTTGCCTCCGAGGTGGGTCTGGCCCGACGCGAATCGCCCAAGCAGGGCAGCCGCCACCTCGGCTTCGCCCGCGCCCTGGTCCACGAAATGCCCCACACCCTGGCCGCCCTGGAATCCGGCGTGCTCTCAGAATGGCGGGCAACGCTGCTCGTAAGGGAGTCGGCCT
>JAQSXQ010000189.1 GCA_029256565.1 Mycobacterium sp. | reverse complement strand
CTCGAGACCGCCGACGGCGTGCCAGCCACCCACGAAGCGGCGGTGTCCTCCTCGGCGTCTACGTCCACCGCCGCGGCGTGGCGGATCGGCGACGACGTGACGCACGAGTCCTACGGCCACGGCTGGGTGCAGGGAGCAGGTCACGGCGTGATGACCGTGCGGTTCGAGACACGGGGCACGGGGCCCGGCCCAGCCCGCACGATGCCCGTCGACACACCCGAAGTGCGGCGCGCCAATCCCGTCGACAGCCTCGACTGGCCGGACTTCGTCGGTGCGCTCACCGACGACGATCAGTCCTAGCCGACCAGTCCTAGCCGAACGGCACCTCGCCCCACTCGGCGAAGACGGCGCCGACGTCAGCGCCGGCGGCCAGCGCGGCCATCAGCAGCACGCGCGCCTGCGGTGTCCGCAGCACCGGCACCGGCACCGCGCCCGCCTCGGCCAGTGCGAGCCCGGGGCCGTACCGTGCGGACACCCTGGCACCCGGCACGCGGGTGCTGACGGCCACGGTCACGCCTCGGGCGGTGGCACGCCGGACGCCGTCGACGACGTCGGGTCCGGCGTTGCCTGCGCCCATGGCCTCCAGGACGATGCCACGTGCCCCGGCGGCCACGCAGGCATCGAGCGCCACCGCGTCACTGCCGGCGTAGCTCGCCACCACGTCGACGCGCGGGGGCGCCTGCTCGAGGCCGTCGGCGAACGACGGCCGCCGCTTGACCCCATCGAGCACGACACCGTCCTGCGACGCCGAACCGATGGCGACGCCGGTGAACCCCGATCCGGTCTTGGTCAGGCCCAGCGGCTGCCAGACGGTGCCCGCCATGCACACCGTCACGCCGGTGCCCGTCGCGCGTGGGTCGCCGGCGATCGCCAGCGCGTCGCGCAGGTTTCCGGGACCGTCGGCGTCCGGAGCGTCGGCGCTGCGCATGGCGCCGGTCAGCACGACCGGCTCGGGCCCACGATGGACCAGGTCGAGCCACAGCGCGGTCTCCTCCATGGTGTCGGTGCCGTGCGTGACGACGACCCCGTGCGCTCCATCGCCGATGGCTGCAGCCACCGCACCCTCGATCCGCTGCCACTCGTGCGGTCCGATCTCCGAGGAATCCAGTGCCAGCAGGTCGACGACCCGCCGGTCCGCGGCCGCGCCCGCCGTCGACAGCAGATCCGTGCCGCCACGGGTCGGCCGCGCCACTCCGTCGGCATCGGTACTGGTGGCGATGGTCCCGCCGGTGGTGATGACGACGACGCGGCTCATGCCAGACGGATTCGGTGGCACGGTCGGCACGCTTCGCTCATGCGCCGATTGTTCACCACGACGTCTTTGGGATGATGGGTGCGTGACTGATGAAACGTCGGGTTCGGTGGAGCCCGTGACCGCGGACGGGGACCCCGTACCGCCGTCGCCCCGCCGCCGCCTGCGCCTCCTGCTGTCGGTCGCTCTGGTGGTGCTCGCGCTCGACGTGGTGACCAAGGTGCTGGCGGTCAGACTGCTCACGCCCGGCCAACCCGTCTCGATCATCGGCGACACCGTCACCTGGACCCTGGTGCGCAACTCGGGCGCGGCGTTCTCGATGGCCACCGGCTACACCTGGGTGCTGACCCTCGTCGCGACCGGCGTCGTGTTCGGCATCGTGTGGATGGGCCGCCGACTGGTGTCCCCGTGGTGGGCGCTGGGGCTGGGCATGATCCTGGGCGGCGCGCTCGGCAACCTGGTGGACAGGTTCTTCCGGTCGCCGGGACCGCTGCGCGGACACGTCGTCGACTTCCTGTCGATCGGGTGGTGGCCGGTGTTCAACGTCGCCGATCCCGCTGTCGTCGGGGGAGCGATCCTGCTGGTGGGGCTGTCGTTGTTCGGCTTCGACTTCGACACCGACGGGCGGCGTCCGCCCGACGAGGTGGCAGAGACTCCCGCGCCGGTCGTCGACGAGCCGGGCACCGGTGCGGCATCGGACGATTCCGACACCACCCGATGACCCGGTCGATGCCGGTCCCGGAGGGGCTGGCCGGGATGCGCGTCGACGCGGGTCTGGCGCGGTTGCTCGGGCTGTCCCGGACGGTCGTCGCGACGTTGGCCGAGGACGGCGGGATAGCCGTCGACGGCGTCCCGGTCGGCAAGTCCGAACGCTTGACCGCGGGTGCCTGGCTCGAGGTCACGTTGCCCGAACCGCCTGCGCCGCCGGAGAATCCGACCGTCGACGTCGAGGGCATGACGATCCTCTACTCCGATGACGACATCGTGGCCGTCGACAAGCCCGCAGGCGTGGCAGCGCATGCCTCGGTCGGCTGGACCGGACCCACCGTCCTCGGCGGGCTTGCAGCCGCCGGGTACCGGATCACGACGTCGGGCGTCCACGAGCGCCAGGGGATCGTGCACCGACTCGACGTCGGCACGTCCGGGGTGATGGTCGTCGCGATCTCGGAGCGGGCATACACGCTGATGAAGCGGGCGTTCAAGCAACGCACGGTCGACAAGCGCTATCACGCCCTCGTGCAGGGGCACCCCGACCCGTCGAGCGGCACCATCGACGCCCCCATCGGCAGGCACCGGGGTCACGACTGGAAGTTCGCCGTGACCGAGAACGGTCGAGACAGCGTCACGCACTACGACACGGTCGAGGCGTTCGCCTCCGCGAGCCTGCTGGACATCCACCTGGAGACCGGCCGGACCCATCAGATCCGGGTCCACTTCGCGGCGCTGCACCATCCCTGCTGTGGCGACCTCACCTACGGCGCCGATCCCACGATCGCGAAGCGGCTCGGCCTGGAACGCCAGTGGCTGCACGCGCGCTCGCTGGCCTTCGCGCACCCTGCCGACGGCCGTCGCATCGAGATCACCAGCCCGTACCCGGCGGACCTGAGCCACGCCTTGGACGTGCTGCGCCGGCACCAGTCGTGACAGCGGACGCCGGAGCGGCGCACCGCCGTTCGGGCGTGCTGTTCGGCGTGGGCGCCTTCGCCTGGTGGGGTCTGTGTCCCGGGTACTTCCCGCTGTTGCTGCCCGCGGGATCGATGGAGGTGCTGGCGCACCGCATCGTGTGGAGCGTCGTCTGCATGGTCGCCGTCCTCGCGGTGGCCCGCAGGCTCGGCGACCTGCGCCGCCTCAGCGGTCGCAGCTGGCTGCTGCTCGCCGCCGCGTCGGCGCTGGTATCGGCGAACTGGGGCACCTACATCTACGCGGCGACGCACGGCCACGTCGTCGACGCCGCGCTCGGATACTTCATCAACCCGCTGGTGACCGTGGCGCTGGGCGTGGTGGTGTTCCGGGAACGGATCGGGCGTTGGCAACTGGCGGCACTCGTGCTCGCGGTCGTCGCGGTGGTGGTACTGACGGTGGGCGTCGGCGCCCCGCCCTACGTCGCGGTCGTGCTGGCGTTCACGTTCGCGCTCTACGGACTGGTCAAGAAGGTCGTCGACGCGGACCCGCGGGTCAGCGTGGCGGTCGAGACCCTGATCGCCCTACCCATCGCCGCCGGTTATCTGGTCTTCCTGCAGTCGACCGACCAGGGCCACTTCCTGGAGCACGGCACCGGCCATGCGTGGCTGCTGGTGCTGGCCGGTCCGGTCACCGCGGTGCCGCTGCTGCTGTTCGCCGCCGCGGCGCAGCGACTCCCGCTCGTCACGATGGGTCTGCTGTTCTACCTCAACCCGGCCCTGCAGATGGCATGGGGCGTCGTGATCGGCCACGAGCCGATGCCACCCGCGAGATGGGCGGGGTTCGGGCTGATCTGGGTCGCACTGCTCGTCATGACGTTCGGGGCGTTGCGCGGCAGGTCCGCATCGAAGGCCACCGCGGCCACGTCGACCGCCGCTCCCCGGGCCACGGAAACGCCTCAGGCCTGACGAACGCGAGTTCGCGCCGCGGCACCCAGTTTGCCGTATGCCTGCGGTTGACCGGTCGATAGCAATGTCATACTGTTTGCTGAGCGAGGAGCGCCAATCTCCTCGTCGGTGAGGTCAGGACGATGTCGCAAACCGATGAGAGACCACTGCCGGCCACCAGGCGCCGGGGTCGACCGGTTGGCTCCGACTCGGTGGAAACGCGCAAGAGCATCCTCAAGGCCGCGCGGTCGGTGATCAATCAGCGGGGTTATCCCGCGGCGACGTTCCAGGCGATCGCGCTCGAGGCCGATCTCAGCAGGCCCACGCTGCACTACTACTTCTCCACGCGCGACGAGATCTACGCAGCCCTGGTCGAAGAGGCGGGCGAACTGGTCGGCAACTGGATCGCGCGGGCGGGAAGCCGTGACACGCTGGCGGAATCGCTATCGGCGTTGGTCGCAGTCATGTACGAGACCGACCGTCGGGACCGCTCGCAGGTGTCATTCCTGATCAGCTCCCGGCTGGAGGCGACCAGGAACCCGGAGTTGCGCGACGACCGTCACGATGCATTGCGGTGCTACCTGATCACGCTCGTCGGGGACGCGGTGCGGCGCGGGGAGCTGCCGTCGGACACCTGTGCCACCCCGATCGCGGACATGCTGCACTCGGTGCTGTGGGGCGTCGGCCTGTGCGCAGGGTTCCCGGATCGCGGCGCGACGATGAACGCGATAACCAAGCAACTCCAGACCCTCTTCTCACACGGATTGCTGGACAGTCCGTCGATCGGGTCGGTGTCCGAAGACACGTGCCGCGACACGCCGAACGCCGTCGGAGGTCGGCCATAGACTGACGACCCTATGAGCGGATCCTTCGTGCACCTGCACAACCACACCGAATACTCCATGCTCGACGGTGCGGCGAAGGTCAAGCACATGTTCGCCGAGGCCAACCGGCTCGAGATGCCCGCACTCGGGATGACGGACCACGGCAACATGTTCGGGGCCAGCGAGTTCTACAACGCGGCGATCGATGCGGACGTCAAGCCGATCATCGGCGTCGAGGCGTACATCGCCCCGGCGTCGCGATTCGACACCAAGCGCGTGCAGTGGGGCGATCCCAGCCAGAAGGGCGACGACGTCTCCGGCAGCGGCGCCTACACGCACATGACCATGGTCGCGGAGAACGCGACCGGGCTGCGCAACCTGTTCAGGCTGTCGTCGATGGCGTCGTTCGAGGGCCAGCTCGGCAAGTGGTCGCGGATGGACGCCGAGCTGATCGCCGAGCACTCCGCGGGCATCATCGCCACCACCGGCTGCCCGTCCGGCGAAGTGCAGACCCGGCTCCGGCTCGGCCACCAGCGTGAAGCGCTCGAGGCCGCAGCCAAGTGGCGTGAAACGACTGTCACTACGTCACCAAGGAGGCGTCGCGGAACCACGAGGCGCTGCTCTGCGTCCAGACGGGCAAGACGCTGTCGGATCCTGCGCGGTTCAAGTTCGACGGTGACGGCTACTACCTCAAGTCGGCCGCGGACATGCGGGCACTGTGGGACGACGAGGTGCCCGGCGCGTGCGACTCGACGCTGCTCATCGCCGAACGCGTCCAGCCCTACGCCGACGTCTGGGCCCCCAAGGACCGGATGCCGGTGTTCCCGGTGCCCGACGGCCACGACGAGGCGTCGTGGCTGGCCCACGAGGTCGCCGCCGGTTTGGCGCGACGGTTCCCGGCCGGTGTGCCCGCCGAATACACCGACCGGGCCCAGTACGAGATCAAGGTCATCTGCGACAAGGGATATCCCTCGTACTTCCTGATCGTCGCCGACCTGATCAACTACGCACGCTCGGTGGACATTCGGGTGGGCCCCGGCCGTGGGTCCGCCGCCGGTTCGCTGGTTGCCTACGCGATGGGCATCACCAACATCGACCCGATCACCTACGGGCTGCTGTTCGAGCGGTTCCTGAACCCCGAGCGCGCGTCGATGCCCGACATCGACATCGACTTCGACGATCGCCGCCGCGGCGAGATGCTGCGCTACGCGGCGAACAAGTGGGGCAGCGACCGGGTGGCACAGGTCATCACGTTCGGCACCATCAAGACCAAGGCCGCGCTGAAGGACTCGGCACGGGTCAACTACGGCCAGCCCGGGTTCGCGATCGCCGACCGGATCACCAAGGCGCTGCCACCGCCGATCATGGCCAAGGACATCCCGCTGTCGGGCATCACCGACCCGGCACACGAGCGGTACAAGGAGGCCGCGGAGGTCCGCGCGCTGATCGACACCGACCCCGACGTGCGAACCATCTACGAGACCGCGCGCGGCCTCGAGGGCCTGGTCCGCAACGCCGGCGTGCACGCCTGCGCGGTGATCATGAGTTCCGAGCCGCTCGTCGACGCCATTCCGCTGTGGAAGCGGCCCCAGGACGGTGCGATCATCACGGGCTGGGACTACCCGTCGTGCGAGGCCATCGGCCTGCTCAAGATGGACTTCCTCGGCCTGCGGAACCTGACCATCATCGGTGACTGCATCGAGAACATCCAGGCCAACCGTGGCATCGAGCTGGACCTCGACTCCGTCCCGCTCGACGACCCCCTCACCTACGAGCTGCTCGGCAGGGGCGACACGCTCGGTGTGTTCCAGCTCGACGGCGGGCCGATGCGAGATCTGCTGCGGCGCATGCAGCCGACGGTCTTCGAAGACGTCGTGGCCGTGATCGCGCTGTACCGTCCCGGTCCCATGGGCATGAACGCCCACAACGACTACGCCGACCGCAAGAACGCCCGCCAGGCGATCAAGCCGATCCATCCGGAACTCGA
>JAQSXQ010000188.1 GCA_029256565.1 Mycobacterium sp. | reverse complement strand
GCTCCCGCGTTACTCGACGGTCCAGGTGTCTTTTCCACGCAGCAAGGATTGCAGAGCCGCGGTGTCGTGGGGCTTGGAATCCATCGCGGATGTGACCTGGTTTCGGGCCATCTCGTCATACGTCGGGCGACTCACCTGACGGAAGATGCCCATCACGGTGTGCTCGAGGTTCTGCTCGCTCAGGCGCGACAGCGCGAACGCGTAGGCCGGATCGTCCACCTCGGCGTTGTGCACGACGATGTCGGACGGGGCGACGTCGGCGGTCTTGGCGACCTCCAGGCCGTAACCGGACTTCACCACGCAGAACTCGCCCTCGGCGCCGAACGTGATCGGCTGACCGTGCGAGACGCTGATGAGCCGGTCCTCAGCGCCCTCCTTGCGCAGCGCGTCGAACGAGCCGTCGTTGAAGATCGGGCAGTCCTGCATGATCTCGACCAGCGCGGCCCCGCGGTGCGATGCGGCAGCGCGCAGCACCTCGGTCAGACCCTTGCGGTCGGAGTCCAGTGCGCGCCCGACGAACGTCGCCTCGGCGCCCAGTGCCAGCGACACCGGGTTGAAGGGGTAGTCCAGCGAACCCATCGGCGTCGACTTGGTGACCTTGCCGACCTCTGACGTCGGCGAGTACTGCCCCTTGGTGAGGCCGTAGATCCGGTTGTTGAACAGCAGGATCGTGAGGTTCACGTTGCGGCGCAGCGCGTGGATCAGATGGTTGCCGCCGATCGACAGGGCGTCGCCGTCACCGGTGACGACCCACACCGACAGGTCCTCGCGGGCCAGCGCCAGGCCGGTCGCGATGGTCGGCGCACGTCCGTGGATCGAGTGCAGACCGTAGGTCTCCAGGTAGTACGGGAAGCGGCTCGAGCAGCCGATGCCGCTGACGAACACCATGTTCTCGCGCCGCAGCCCGAGTTCGGGCAGGAAGTTGCGGATGGTGTTGAGGATGACGTAGTCACCGCAACCGGGGCACCAGCGGACCTCCTGGTCACTGGTGAAGTCCTTGGCCTTCTGCGGCTGGTCGGTGGTCGGCACCCCGCTGGTCTTGGTCAAACCAGAGGCGGTCAATCCGAGGTCGGATCCGATCAGGTCAGTCATGCGTCTACTCCCACACCAGCGTTCACGGTCGTCACGGTGGCGGCTGCCAACCGTGCGAACTTGCTCTTGTCGGTTTCCTTCTCGCGCAGCGTGCCGTCCAGCGCGGCGTCGATGATGCCCTCGACCTCGTCGGCCAGGAACGCCATGCCCTCCATCTTCGTCACCGACTGCACGTCGACGAGGAACTTGGCGCGCAGCAGCATCGCGAGCTGGCCGAGGTTCATCTCAGGCAAGACGACCTGCTGGTACCGGCTGAGTACCTCGCCGAGGTTCGCGGGAAACGGGTTCAGGTGACGGATGTGCGCATGGGCGATCTTGATGCCCTTGCGGCGGGCACGTCGGCAGGCCTCGCCGATCGGGCCGTACGAGCTGCCCCAGCCGATGAGCAGGATCTCGGCGTCCCCGGTCGGGTCGTCGACTTCGAGGTCGGGCACCGAGATGCCGTCGACCTTGGCCTGGCGGACGCGCGACATCAGGTCGTGGTTGCCGGGCTCGTAGGAGATGTTGCCCGAGCCGTTGGCCTTCTCGAGGCCGCCGATCCGGTGCTCGAGACCGGGGGTGCCCGGCACCGCGAACTGGCGTGCCAGCGTCTCCGGGTCGCGGGCGTAGGGCTCGAACGGTTCGCCGGCCTTGGCGAACGTGTGGTCGATGGGTTCGTACGCCGAGACGTCGGGGATGCGCCACGGCTCCGAGCCGTTGGCGATCGCGCCGTCGGACAGGATGATGACCGGCGTGCGGTACGTCAGCGCGATGCGCGACGCCTCGACCGCGATCTCGAAGCAGTCCGAGGGTGAGCGGGGCGCCAGGACGGCGACCGGCGACTCGCCGTTGCGGCCGTAGAGCGCCTGCAGGAGGTCGGCCTGCTCGGTCTTGGTGGGCAGCCCGGTCGACGGACCACCGCGCTGCACGTCGACGACGAGCAGCGGCAGCTCCATCATCACGCCGAGCCCGATGGCCTCGGACTTCAGTGCGACGCCGGGACCGGACGTGCTCGTCACGCCCAGCGCACCGCCGTAGGAGGCGCCCAGCGCGGCGCCGATGCCTGCGATCTCGTCCTCGGCCTGGAAGGTCAGGACGTTGAAGTTCTTGTGCTTGGACAGCTCGTGCAGGATGTCCGACGCGGGCGTGATCGGGTAGGTGCCCAGCACCACCTGGGTGTTGGCCAGCTGCCCGGCTGCCACGATGCCGTAGGCCAATGCCGTGTTGCCCGAGATCTGGCGGTAGTCGCCGGACTTCAGCTTGGCGGGTGACACCTCGTAGGTGACGGCGAACGCCTCGGTGGTCTCGCCGTAGTTCCACCCGGCCTTGAGCGCCAGGACGTTGGCCTCGGCGACCTCGGGCTTCTTGGCGAACTTCTCGCGGATGAAGACTTCGCTCTGGTGCAGTTCGCGGCCGTACATCCACGACAGCAGCCCGAGGGCGAACATGTTCTTGGCGCGCTGGCCGTCCTTCTTGGTGGCGCCGATCGACTCGACCGCGCCGAGGGTCAGCGTCGTCATCGCGACGGCCTGCACGACGAAGTCGGACAGCTCGTCGGACTCCAGCGGGTTGGCCTCGTAGCCAACCTTGGCGAGGTTGCGCTTGGTGAACTCGTCGGAGTTGGCGATGATCAGCCCGCCGCGCGGCAGGTCGGCGACGTTCGCCTTGAGCGCCGCGGGGTTCATCGCGACCAGGACGTCGGGACGGTCACCGGCGGTCAGGATGTCGTAGTCCGCGATCTGGATCTGGAACGACGACACACCCGGCAGGGTGCCCTGTGGTGCGCGGATCTCGGCGGGGTAGTTCGGTTGCGTCGCAAGGTCGTTGCCGAACAGCGCGGCTTCGGAGGTGAACCGGTCACCCGTGAGCTGCATGCCGTCGCCGGAGTCGCCTGCGAAGCGGATGACAACCTTTTCGAGCTTCTGTCGCGGCGATCCGCCGTTGCTGGTGCCGTTGCCGTCTTGACTCACGACCCCTGCCTTTCACGATTGGTCAGGTCGCGCCATTTCGGGTCGCGATCGAGGTCTTCGAGAAGGCCAAGTTGCGCGATGCGCCGCCGAGATGACGTCCACCCAGTTTTCTGTCACTGGCAGTCACGATTATTGCACTTCTCTTAGGCTGGGCTACACCGGACTCGCCGGTTACCTGCAGGTAAAGCTCCGTGAACGGCGCAGGTCAGAGGCGTGAATGACGGCGCGACGCCGCGGATTTGTGGTCTTCGTCACTTTTTGAGAACGTCGTTCTCTAAGATCGTGGTTACCGACCGGTAGGGACGGTGTCATCCCTACGACCTGCTGCTACACGAGGTCGGCGTGACCCACCTTGAGACGCTTGTCGAGTTCACGTGCGACGAGTTCGCTGGCGAGCTGAGCCGAGGGCACCGGTCCGTCGCCGGCAGCGCGATGCGCGACGTAGCAGGCGGTGAACATGTCACCGGCCCCCGTGGTCTGGACGCCGTCCACCCGCCAGGCCGCGGGCACCCGCACCACGTCGCCGTCGGTGTAGATGTCGCAGCCCTCGGAACCGAAGGTGACGACGATCTCGGGGACGCCGAGCCGCTCTGCCGTGGCCGCGTCGAAGTCGCCGTCGGCGACGACGACTGCTTCGTCCTCGGCGAGCTTGAGCATGTCGAGGTGTTCGAGCAGGTCCGGCGAGAAGTGCCGGTCCTCGACAAGGGGTCCGACCCGGTCGGCACGGACGAGGCCCTGACCGTCGTAGGCGACGAGGTGCCCGCGCGAGGACAGCAGAGCCAGCGTCTCGGCGGGGAAGTCGGTGCGCAGCAGCGGGGCCAGGTGCACCCAGGTGGTGTCCGGGTCAGCGGCCTCCACCTCGGCGGCACCCCATACGGGGCCGATCGCGTCAACGGACATCCGGCGGTGGTCGACGTCGACGTAGTCGAGCCGGAAACCGCTGGTCACCTCCGACGGGAGGATGCGGACCAGGGAGCCGAAGCGTGCGACCAGCGGATCGAACAGGGCGTGGTCTCGCGGTGCGCCGAGGGCCGCGATGTGGCCGTGGCCGCCGACGGCCTCCAACGCCACACCCGCGAACGACGCGCATCCGCCCGGGCTCGGCGGCGCGCCGTCGATGACGTCGATCGCCAGATTGCCCAGCACGGTCACGCCCTTGACGAGCCCTTGCTGCACCGCTGTTCTCCCTAGTTCGAACCCCGGCTGCGCTCGTCGGGGGATGCGGCGAAGCGTAGTCGGCGTAGCCCGGGATAACGATTCGCGGGGCATCAGGGCAGGTTGTACGGCGTCACGACCTGTATCGGGGTGGTGCGGACGGGTTCGATCGGCAGCGCGCCGTGTTGCTGCAGCAGCACCCGGATGGCGAGGCGGGCGTCGGCGCGAAGGTCGTTGTGCAGCACCACCGAGATGCGGCCGTCGCGCAGCAGCCGGCGGTTGTCGGCGTCGAGGTCGTGTGCGACGAAGACGCGGCAGGTCCGCTCGAGTCGCTCGAAGGCGGCGACGGTGGCCGTGTTGCCGCCGCCCGCGGAGTACACGGCCTCGATCCGCGGATTGCGTTCCAGCGCGTCGAGCACCAGGCGCTCGTTGGTGGCGTCGATGCCGTCGCTGTCACTCACCTCGACGATGGCCCGGCCCGATCGGCGCAGACCCGACCGGAACCCGACCTCGCGCTCCCCCTCCCCGCGGAAGACCGTGCGGCTCAACGTGATCAGCACGTCCGACGGCGCAGGCCCCAGCCACTGGTCCATCAGGTACGCCGCTGTCATCCCGGCGCCGTGGTTGTCGATCCCGACGTAGGCGCACCGCGAACTCGACGGCACGTCGGTGGTGTAGGCGACCACCGGGACCCCACCGGCGACCAGGCGGTCCACGGCCTCGACGACCTCGGGTTCGTCCTGCGCCTTGAGCACGACGCCGTGGCTGCCGCGGATGCGCGACAAGGCGTCGACGGTCTGTGCGGTCGCGCCCGCCTCCCAGAGGTGGAACCGGGCGCGCACCATCGCGGGGGCGAATGCCGGCAGCTCGGCCTCGATCGCCGCACGGAACGCATCGGAGAAGCGCCGTGGCGTCTGCATGACGACGTCGATCAGGAAGCGACGACCGTTGAGCCGCAATTGCGCTCGCTGCTTGTCGAGGTCGGCGATGGCCTGCGCGACTTCGGCGCGGGTGTTCTCCCGAACGCCGGTGCGGTCGTTGAGCACGCGGTCGACCGTGGCCTCGCTCAGCCCGGCCTGCTGGGCGATCTCGCGCACCTTGTACCGGTGAGGCATGTCCCCCACTCCTC
>JAQSXQ010000187.1 GCA_029256565.1 Mycobacterium sp. | reverse complement strand
CGACGTCGCTGCGCACGCCCTGTGCGATGCGCTGCTCAGCGCAGCCGGGCTCGGTGACTTGGGTTCGGTGTTCGGCACCGACCGCGACGAGTGGCGCGGCGTCACGGGCGCCGAGATGCTGCGTCACGTTCGCGGTTTGGTGCTGGCCGATGGCTTCCGCGTGGGTAATGCGGCGGTGCAGGTGATCGGGAACAGGCCCAAGGTGGGGCCACGGCGGGCGGAGGCGCAGACGGTGTTGTCCGAGCTGCTGGACGCTCCGGTGTCGGTGTCCGCCACCACCACCGACGGCCTCGGTCTCACGGGCCGGGGCGAGGGGTTGGCCGCGATTGCGACGGCCCTGCTGGTGCGCAATGACGGTTAGAGCCGATCAGGCCGGTAAGCTGCAACGTCGTGACTGATGGCGGATTGCGACTCCACGACACCATGACCGGTGCCGTGCGCGAGTTCGTCCCGTTGCGCGAGGGCCATGCCTCGATCTACCTGTGCGGGGCGACGGTGCAGGGGCTTCCGCACATCGGCCACGTGCGCAGCGGCGTCGCCTTCGACGTGCTGCGGCGCTGGCTGACGGCCAAGGGCTACGACGTCGCCTTCATCCGCAACGTCACCGACATCGACGACAAGATCCTCAACAAGGCCGCCGACGCGGGACGCCCGTGGTGGGAGTGGGCGGCGACCTTCGAGCGCGCCTTCACCGCCGCGTACGACGCGCTCGGCGTGCTGCCGCCGTCGGTCGAACCGCGAGCCACCGGCCACATCACCCAGATGGTCGAGTTGATCGAGCGCCTGATCGAGCGCGGCCACGCCTACGCCAGTGGCGGCGACGTCTACTTCGACGTGCTGAGCCTGCCGGAGTACGGCGCACTGTCCGGGCATCGGATCGACGACGTCCACCAGGGCGAGGGCGCCGCCACGTGCAAGCGCGACCCCCGAGACTTCACCCTCTGGAAGGGCGCCAAGCCCGGCGAGCCGTCCTGGCCGACGCCGTGGGGCCGGGGCAGGCCCGGGTGGCACACCGAGTGCGTCGCAATGTGCGAGGCGTACCTGGGTTTGGCCTTCGACATCCACGCCGGCGGCATGGACCTGGTGTTCCCGCACCACGAAAACGAGATCGCGCAAGCCAAGGCGGCAGGTGACGGGTTCGCCCAGTTCTGGCTGCACAACGGCTGGGTGACCCTCGGCGGCGAGAAGATGAGCAAGTCGCTGGGCAACGTGCTGTCGATACCCGCGGTGCTGCAGCGGGTGCGACCGGCCGAACTCCGGTACTACCTCGGCAGCGCCCATTACCGCTCGATGCTCGAGTTCTCCGAGAACGCACTGCAGGACGCGGTCAAGGCCTACGCGGGCATCGAGGACCTGCTGCACCGGGTGCGTACCCGCGTCGGCGCCGTCGTGCCCGGCGAGCCGACGCCGCGGTTCGCCGCAGCGCTCGACGACGACCTCGCGGTGCCCGCAGCCCTCGCGGAGGTCCACTCGGCGCGCGCCGAGGGCAACCGGGCACTCGACGCGGGCGATCACGACGCGGCGATGGCCCACGCACGTTCGATCCGGGCGATGATGGGCATCCTGGGTTGCGACCCCCTCGACGATCGCTGGGTGTCGCGCGACGAGACGTCGGCTGCCCTGGCAGCCGTCGACGAACTGGTCCAGTGGGCGCTCGTGCAGCGCCAGGACGCTCGCGCCAACCGGGACTGGGCGCAGGCCGACGAGATCCGCGACCGATTGAAGGCCGCGGGCGTCGACGTGACCGACACCGCCGACGGTCCGCAGTGGTCGCTCCTGGACGGCTCAGACAAGTGAAGCGACGGGAAACGATCTAGATGGCAGGCAACTCACAGCGCCGCGGCGCGGTGCGCAAGACGGGGACGAAGAAGGGGCCGACGGTCGGCTCCGGTGGTGTCCGGCGGCGCGGCCTCGAAGCCAAGGGCGCCACACCACCCGCGTCCGCACGTCCGCACCATCCTGCGGGCAAGCGGGCAGCGACGGCGGCCCGCAAGGATCAGGGCAGGCACAAGAAGACCGACGACACCGAAACGGTGCTCGGCCGCAACCCGGTGCTGGAGTGCTTGCGGGCGGGAGTGCCTGCGACGGCGCTCTACGTCGTGCTGGGCACCGAGTCCGACGAGCGGCTCACCGAATCGGTGCAGCGCGCAGCCGACGCCGGGATCGCCATCCTCGAGGTGCAGCGCCACGACCTCGACCGGATGAGTTCCAACGGCCTGCACCAGGGGATCGCCCTACAGGTGCCGCCGTACGACTACGCCCACCCCGACGACATGCTGGCGGCGGCCACCTCGGACGTGACGCCCGCACTGCTGGTCGCGCTGGACAACATCTCCGACCCACGCAACCTCGGCGCCATCGTGCGTTCGGTGTCGGCGTTCGGCGGGCATGGCGTCGTGATCCCGCAGCGCCGATCGGCGTCGGTGACGGCCGTGGCATGGCGCACCAGCGCAGGTGCGGCCGCCCGGTTGCGGGTAGCGCGGGCCACCAATCTGACTCGCACGCTGAAGAGTTTCAGCGACGCCGGTCTGTTGGTCGTCGGCTTGGACGCCGGTGGCGACACCGAACTCGACGAGATCGACGCGACCGGCCCGATGGTCGTGGTCGTCGGCTCCGAGGGCAAGGGTCTGTCGCGACTGGTGCGGGAGAACTGCGACGCGATCGTGTCGATCCCGATGGCCGGGCCCACCGAGTCGCTCAACGCCTCGGTCGCCGCGGGCGTGGTGCTGGCCGAGGTCGCGCGGCAGCGCCGCGCCAACTGACGGGCCCCACCCCACCCTCTACCTCACCCTCTCCCGCCTTACCTCTTCCCGCGAGCGTGCGTGTCTGCGGGCGACACGCCGCGCTGAAACCCGAGTTCGCGCACGCTCACCGCCGCGTCGAGATCGATGCGATGCTCCGCAGCCCGGATCAGCTCCTGGTCATGGGTGGCCGCAACCACGGTGGTGCCCTCGGCGGCCATGCGTAGCAGGTGTGCGACGACGCGGGCTGCCGAGTCCGCATCGAGGCCGGTCGTGGGCTCGTCGAGGAGCAGCAGCCGGGCCTCTTGGACGAATGCCTGTGCGAGCAGGACGCGTTGGCGTTGACCGCCGGAGAGTTCGCCCATGGTGCGCCTGCGTAGGTCGTCGAGTCCGAGTTCGGTCATCCAATGGTCGACGACCCCGTGATCGGTGCGGCTGGGCCGCCGCAGCAGGCCGAGGCGACGCCATCGGCCCATCATCACCGCCTCGGCGGCCGTCATCGGGAAGTCGTCGGTGACCTCACTGCGCTGAACCGCGATGGCGACGTCGCCCCGAGGCGCGCGGACGTCGCCCCCGTGCGGGCGTAGTACACCGGCGAGAAGTCCCAGCAGCGTGGACTTTCCGGATCCGTTCGAGCCGACGACCGCGGTGACGGCGCCTGGCGTCACCGACAGATTGAGCCCACGGAAGACCTCCGCCCCGGGATAGCCGAAGCGGACGTTGGTCAGCTCGATCGTCGTCGAGCCGGCTGGCGTCTTATTGAAAATGAGTTTCATTACTGCTAAGAGTGTACATCGTGACTCTCTGGCTGCTGGCGCCCTTCGAAACCGACATCGTGGCGCGAGCCCTTGCGGCGGGTGTGCTGGCCGCGTGCCTGTGCGCGTTGGTCGGCTGCTGGGTCGTGCTGCGGGGCAGCGTGTTCCTGGGCGAGGCCATGTCGCACGGCATGCTGCCGGGGGTAGCGATCGCGGCGCTGCTGGGTGGCAGCCTGATGGCCGGCGGGATGATCGCGGCCCTTGCAATGGCACTCGGCATCGCGGCGATCGGCCGATCGTCGAAACTCGCCTCGGACACCAGCATTGGGCTCCTGCTGGTCGGCATGCTCGCGCTCGGGGTGATCATCGTGTCCCGATCGCAGAGCTTCGCCGTTGATCTGACCGGATTCCTCTTCGGCGACGTACTGGGAGTCCGCAGTGCAGACCTCGCCATCCTCGCCACCGCACTGGCGTTGACCCTCGCGGCAACGGTCATCGGACACCGTGCCTTCGTCGCGGTGACGTTCGACCCGCGCAAGGCCGCCACCCTCGGCTTGCGGCCCCAGGTCGCTGCGGTCGCGCTCACGGTCCTGATGGCGGTCGCCATGGTCGCCACCTTCCACGTGGTGGGAACGCTGTTGGTCCTCGGCCTCTTGATCGCCCCACCGGCCACGGCGCTGACGTGGGCCCGGTCCATTCCCCGCGTCATGGTGCTCGCTGCGCTGTTCGGTTCCCTCGCAACCTATCTGGGCCTACTGATCTCCTGGCACGCCGGAACCGCCGGCGGAGCCACGATCGCGGGCGTCGCCGTCCTGATCTTCTTCCTCTCCACCGCCGCCCATCTGCTGTGCGCCCGGTGGAAGCAGATGTCCATCGCGACCGCGGTCGCCTGGCTGGCGGTCGGCTGTTCGAACGGCGCGGAACCCGCTGCGCCGCCCCCGGCGACCTCGATCGGAGCGGGGGACCAGGTGGTCGTCGAGGGCGCGCGCGAACTGGACGGGGCACTGACCAAACTCGTTCTGGTCGACCCGCGCACGGGTGACATGGCCGTGTACGACGCGGTGGACGAGACCGAGACGCGTGTCGACTCAGCAGGACCCGTGACGTCGATCGCCGGTGACGGCCGCTTCGCCTATCTCGGCACGGACGAGGGAACGTCGATCGTCGACGCGGGCGCGTGGACCTTCGACCACGGCGAGCACTACCACTACTTCGCCACCGAACCCGCAGTCGTCGGAACGCTGGACCTTCCCGCTACGTCGGTCAGCGCCAGCAATTCGATCACGGCGGTAGTCGGCAGGAACGACGTTCAACTGCTCGACCGCGAGCGGCTCGGCGCCAAGGAGGTCGAGCCACCACCCGGGCTCGACGTGGGCGATGACGTCACCGCGGTGGTGCCGTACGGCAAACGGCTCGTCACCGTGACCGACGCGGGCCTCGTTCGAGTGGTCGACGACACCGGATCGACCGACCTCGTCGGCACGTGCCCCAGCCCGTCGTGGTCCGTGCCGACCCGGCGGGCGGTCGTATTCGGTTGTGCCACCGGGGCGATTCGGGTCACCGGTGGCGACGGCGACCTGACGGTGACCGCCATGCCCTTCCCGGCCGACGCACCCGCGCAGCGGCCACTCCGGATGGATCACCGCGACCGCGCCGACGTCTTCGCCGGCGTGTCCGAGGGCACCGTCTGGGTGCTCGACAGCCGGCAGCGCAAGTGGACGGTGATACCGGTCGAAGATGCCCTGAGCGCCAATACCTCCGGTGACGGCATGGTCCTCGTCCTGCACCGCGACGGCACGCTCAGCGGCATCGACGTGAACACGCGGACCGA
>JAQSXQ010000186.1 GCA_029256565.1 Mycobacterium sp. | reverse complement strand
CCGTCGACCACGTATCGCATCCCACTTTCACTCGGGACTTGTGCTGGCCGTCACACGCGAGTTAGTTTAATCAAATGTTTGATACAACTTCTGGTGCGGCTGATCCGCCCCTCACCGGAGTGCGCGTCGTGGATGCCGCAACCATCTACGCCGGGCCCATGGTGGCGACACTGCTCGGCGACTTCGGAGCCGACGTGATCAAGGTGGAGCATCCCCGCGGCGACGGGTTGCGGCAGTGGGAGTGGCGCAAGGACGGCGAATCCCTGTGGTGGGCACTGGTTGGCAGGAACAAGCGCGACGTCAGCCTCGCCCTCTCCGACCCGCGCGGCGCGGAGGTGATGCGCCGACTGCTGGCCGAGGCCGACGTCTTCATCGAGAACTTCCGCCCGGGCACCCTGGAGAAGTGGGGCCTCGACCCCAAGGACCTGCTGGCCGCCAACCCCAAGCTGGTGGTGGTCCGGGTCTCGGGCTTCGGGCAGACCGGGCCCTACAGCTCCCGCCCCGGGTTCGGCACCATCGCCGAGGCCATGTCAGGCTTCGCCGACACCAACGGTGCAGCTGACGGTCCCCCCGTGCTGCCGCAGTGGCCGCTGGCCGACGGCGTCGCCGCACTCGCCGGAGCCTTCGCGACGATGGTCGCGCTGCGACATGCGGAGGCCACGGGCGAGGGCCAGATCGTCGACCTGTCCATCTACGAACCACTGTTCTGGATCCTCGGCGCCCAGACGTCGGCCTACGACCAACTCGGCACGCTGCCGACCAGGCAGGGCAGCCGGACGGGTTTCAACGTTCCCCGCGAGTGCTTCCAGACGCGAGATGGCCGGTGGATCGCGTTGTCAGGCGCCACCACCTCCACCGCACAGCGCATCATGCGCGTCGTCGAACGTCCGGACCTGGCCGAAGCCGAGTGGTTCGGCGACATCTCCGGGCGAATAGCCCACCGGGACGAGATCGACGACGCGATCACCCATTGGGTGGGCAGCCGCGACAACGCCGACGTGCTGGCCGCCTTCGACGCGGTCGGCGCGACGGCCGGTCCGGTGTACAGCGCGGCCGACATCGCCACCGACCCGCACTTCTCCGAGCGGGGCAGCGTCGTCACCGTCGACCACCCCACCCTCGGAGCGTTGCGCATGCAGGGACTGATCGCGCAGCTGTCGCGCACGCCGGGCCGCATTCACGCCCCCGGCCCGGTGCTCGGCGAACACAACGACGACGTGCTGCGCGGCCAATTGGCTTACCCGCAGGACGTTTTGGACGAACTGACCGAGGCCGGCGTCATCGGCCCCACCCGCCAACCGATCTCAACCAACCAAGGACGATCATGACCACCACCACGGGGGCAACGGTGCCCAACGAGCGACTGGTTCGGCGCGTCGCGCTGGCCAGCGGCATCGGCTCGATGCTCGAGTTCTACGACTTCTATCTCTACGGCGCGCTGTCGGCGACCATCTTCGGCACGCTGTTCTTCCACAGCGAGGACCCGGCCGTGGGCACCTTGCTCGCACTCGCCACCTTCGGTGTGGGCTTCGTGGCCCGACCCATCGGCGGCATCATCGCCGGCCACTTCGGAGACAAGGTGGGACGCAAGAGCGTCCTCATCGCCACGCTCACCCTCATGGGCATCTCGACCGTCGGCATCGGGCTCCTGCCGACCTACGAGACCATCGGCACCGCGGCGCCCATCCTGCTGGTAACGCTGCGCGTGCTCCAGGGGCTCGCGCACGGCGGCGAGTGGGGCGGCGCATCCATCATGACCATCGAGCATGCCCCCGAAGGCCGACGCGGTTTCTACGGCAGCTGCCCTCAGATGGGCATCTACGCGGGTCTCGTCCTGGCCAGCCTGGTGCTGGGCGCCTTCATGTTGCTGCCGGACGACCAGTTCCTCAGCTGGGGTTGGCGCATCCCGTTCATCCTCGGCGCGGTGTTGATGCTGGTCGGGATCTGGCTCCGGCGGGCGATCACCGAGTCGCCCGAGTTCGCCGCGGCCATCGCCGCGCGGTCCGCTGAACCGGAGCAAGAGAAGAAGCGCATTCCCCTCGTGGAGGCGCTACGCACCGGTCGGCGCGGAATTCTCATCACCTTCGCCGCCAAGGCCGCCGAAACCTGCACGTTCTACCTGATCACCGTCTTCGCCCTCACGCTGGCCAAGAATGGTGCAGGAGAATCCAACGCCCGCAACGGCATTCTCGTCGCCTCCGTCGTCGCCATACTCACGATCGGGGCGTTCGGCATGCTCGCCGACCGGATCGGCACGAGGGCCGTCTACATGACAGGGGCCGGATTCATGGTGCTCTTCGCGTTCCCGTTCTTCTGGCTCGCGGGCGTCGGCTCGACGACCACGTTGTGGATCGCGCTGATCGTCGGACTCGCAGTCGCGCACTCGCTGATGTACGCCGCGCAGGCGAGCTACTTCTCAGCCCTGTTCGACACGAAGGTCAGGTTCACTGGCGCATCGCTGGGCTACCAGCTCGGCGCCGCTATCGTCGGCGGATTCACACCGCTGATCGCCGCATCGCTGCTGATTCGTAGCGGTGGCGAGACGTGGCCCGTCGCGTCGTACATTGCCGGAGTGTGCCTGCTGAGCTTCTTGGTCATGGCGATCTGGGGCAAGGTCCGCGCCACCACGCCCGTCATCGTCACTCCCGACGTGGCGGAGGTTGGGCGGTGAAGGCGACGACGCTGCCCGAGTACACCCGAGCGGCCGTCGTCCGAGGTTTCGGCGAACCGCTGAAGCTCGAAGAGGTGGCCGTCCCCCAGACCGTCGAGGCGGGCGGCCTGCTGGTCGAGATCGTGGCCTGCTCGCTGTGCGGCACCGACGTGCACTGCTGGGAGGGCACCCTGGCCATCCCGGTCGAGCTGCCGCTCATACTCGGTCACGAGATGGTCGGTCGAATCATCGCGATCGGCGACGGCGCCGACGTCGACTCCACCGGGCAACCCTTGCGGATCGGTGACCGCATCCTGTGGACGCACGCCGTCTGCGGCCACTGCGTCATGTGCGCCAGGAAGCGGCCGACTCTGTGCCGCAACAAGATTCCCTACGGCCAGGGCACGATGAACCAGTGGCCGCACTTGCTCGGTGGGCTGGCACAACACTCCTACGTCCTTCCGGGCTCCGGCCGGGTTCGAGTACCCGACGCCATCCCCGACGACCTCGCCAGCATGGCGAGCTGCGCGCTGCGCTCCGTCGTCAACGCGGTCGAGCAAGCCGGCCGAGTCGGGCCCGAGCACACCGTCGTCGTTCAGGGTGCAGGCCCACTGGGAATCCTCGCCACCGGACTGTTCGCCGAAGCGGGTGCCGGTCGGGTGATCACCGTGGGCGCACCCGACGCACGCCTCGAGATCGCCTCGGAGTTCGGTGCGCACGAGGTCATATCACTTGCAACGCATCCCGATCCGGTCGACCGTCTGGCGATGGTCCTCGACGCCACGGGAGGCCTCGGCGCCGATCTGGTGGCCGAGTTCTCGGGACATCCGGCCGCCTTCGCCGAGGGAGTCGAGATGGCAGGCCCGGACGGCCGCTACCTGGTGGTCGGCCAGCTCGGAGCGGGTACCACCGCCGTTGCGCCAGGCACCATCACCAAGAAGAACCTCACCGTCATCGGATCGTTCTCCGGTGACCTCTCGCACTACCGCACTGCACTCACGATCCTCGAACGCCTCGCCGACCGGCTGCCCTTCGACCGATTGATCAGCGGTCGTTATCCACTGGGTGACGTCGACTCCGTGATGACGCGGATGCAGAGCTTCCAGGAAATCAAACCCGTCCTACTGCCACAGGAGGTCTCGTCATGACAGCCACCACCCACCGCCCGTCCGACGTCGCCGCGCTGGCCGACCCCCAGTCCGGCTCCGACGTCGCCGACCTGTCGATGTTCGTGGCCGGTTCCCCCGCTTCCGCCATCGACGGCGCGACCTTCGATTCCTACGAACCCCGCTCGGGGCGGGTGTGGGCCACGCTGCCCCGCTCCGGCGCCGAGGACGTCGACCGTGCCGTGCGGGCAGCCCGCGCCGCGTTCGAGGGACCGTGGGGCGCCGTATCGGCGGCTGACCGTGGTCGCTTCCTGACCAAGATCGCGGCAGTCGTCGACCGCCACCGCGAGGAACTCGTCGTCATCGAGTCGCGTGACAATGGCAAGCCGGTCCGTGAAGTGCGGGCCGAGATCGACGCCGTGGTGCGCTATTTCGAGTACTTCGCCGGCGTCGCCCAGACCGTGCTTGGCGAGACCCATCCGCAGGCCGCAACGGCTTTCAGCTACACCCGTCGAGAGCCCGTCGGCGTCGTCGGCGCGATCGTTCCGTGGAATTCCCCACTACTCATGCTGGCGTGGAAGCTGTCCCCCGCGCTGGCGGGCGGCAACACCATCATCCTCAAGCCCGCCGAAGAGACCTCGGTGTCCGCGGTGGTGTTCGCTCAACTGATCGCCGAAGCCGGGTTGCCCGACGGCGTGTTCAACGTGGTGACGGGACTCGGCGAGGAAGCCGGGGCCGCACTGGTCGCCCACCCGGGCGTCGACAAGATCGCCTTCACCGGCTCGACCGAGGTCGGCAAGCACATCGCCGCCACTGCGGCCAACGACCTCAAGCTCGTCACCTTCGAACTGGGTGGCAAGTCCCCGACGCTGATCTTCGCCGATGCCGACCTCGACGCCGCAGTGCATCGGACCGCCTACGGCATCTTCTCGGCCGCCGGTCAGACGTGCCAGGCGGCGTCACGAATCTTCGTGCAGGAAGCCATTCACGACGAATTCCTGGATCGCTTCGCAACGCTGGCGCGCAGCATTCGCGTCGGCGACCCGCTGTCCGAGCGCACCCAGATGGGCGCACAGATCTCCGCACAGCACCGCGATCGGATCGCCGGGTACGTCGCAAGCGGCACTCAGGAGGGTGCGACGCTCGTCTGCGGCGGCACCCGGCCCACGGAGCGGCCACTGGCCGACGGGTATTACTACTCGCCGACGATCCTCGACGGCGTCAACCGCCACATGAAGATGATCCGGGAGGAGATCTTCGGTCCGGTGACCGGAATCCAAACCTTCACCGACGAAGCCGACGCCCTCGCCAAGGCCAACGACACGGAGTACGGGTTGGCAGGGTCGGTGTGGACCCGCGACGTCGGCCGCGCCCACCGCGTCGCCGCCGGCATTGCCGCTGGACTGATCTGGGTCAACACCACCCGCACGATCAACCATCTCGTTCCGTTCGGCGGATACAAGCAATCCGGATACGGACGCGAGGGCGGCCAGGCCGTGATGGAGCACTACACCCGGATCAAGTCGGTCTGGGTCGACCTCCAGGACGACCTGCCGAACTGGTACGCCGACTGATG
>JAQSXQ010000185.1 GCA_029256565.1 Mycobacterium sp. | reverse complement strand
GCCGTCGCGGCGAGGTCGACGTCGGAATCGGCGTCCTCGCGCTGGGCATGCATTGATCCATCGTCACCCATGCAACTGGGAGTACCCGCATCGTGGTGCAGATTGATACCCAATGGTTGCCTTCGGGCGCGACCTCCGAGCGTCCGAATTCGTGCTCGGGAGGCTCCGGCCCGGGTGCGACGATGACGAGGTGGGTTCCCCGGGCGTGCCGCCTGCCGCGGCCGACGTGCTGACGTTGCTCGCCGACCAGTTGGAACATTTCGCCAGCCGGCCGGGTGCGCCCGGTCTGGAGTCGGTCATCGCCGGTCTGCGAGGCCCCGACGAGGTGTCCGGCCGGCGGATCCCGGAGACGCGGTACCGGCGATTGTGCGACGCCCTCGTGCAGGCGCGGTGCGAGGCGCTGCGGTCGGGACGCGACGAGCTGTTCGACTGGACGCAGTGGTCGAGGCGGCCGGCCTGACCGTCGACCGAGGGGACGACCCGGGTGCGCATCGGCGTCGGGCCACGCACTGGCGACGCTATGCACGCGGCCGGGTGGCACCGCTGCACCTCTCGTGCAGCGCCGACATCGTCCGCGGCTCGCTGCGGCTCCTCGACGAGGCGCGCGGCCAGCCGTCGTCCCGGCACGGAACCGGCGCGGTGGCGAGGCGGGCAGCGGTGCACCAGTCACGACTGCGCCTCGTCCAATGGGTGCGGGGCGAGTGCTCCGATGCGGTCGGCCGGTGGCGGACCGATGCCGCGTCGGTACCCCGTCGTGGCGCCGCCGACTTCGAGGCCCGCGTGCGCGCCGCGGCGACCGCCCTGATCGACGAGGTAGACGACCGGGTGGAGCGGGACGCGCGGGCACTGGCCGGTCCGCACGCCCACTTCGCCGGTGCGGGCTCGCCCGACGTGCGCCTGCCAGCGCCGGTGTCGACGTCGCGGCGGGTGGAGAACCAGCTGACCGGCGTGCTCGGTGCCGGATTCGGGCTGGGCGCGGGGCTCGCGTCGGGCAGGTTGCTCGCGGAGGTCGCCGGCGGCCCGGTCGCGGCAGGCGTCCTCGGCGGCGCGCTGGTGGGTGTCGTCGTGACGGTGTGGCTGATCGCGGTCCGCAACCTGCTGCACACCCGCGCGGTCCTCGACAGGTGGGCCGTCGACGTCGCCGCTGCGGTGCGCTCGCACTGCGAGGCGGTCGTCGCGAGCAGGTTGCTGACCGTCGAGGTCGCGCTGGTGACGGCCGCCGGCGGGCGCGGGTCACCGCCTCGGGGCGTGACGGACACCAATAGGAAGGAATAAAATCCGAGTCCGCGGAAACTGAATCGTTCCTGTGAGCGATCGGACATAGTCCCAATTAACCGCGGGTATGTCACCCAAGTTAATCTCGATGGAACACCGCGAACGGGGAGTTTCACATGACCGCAGCGACCATTCCGGGTCTGGACGACGCACCGACCAAGCACGAGGGCCTTCTGGCGTGGGTTCGCGAGGTTGCCGAACTCACTCAGCCGGACCGGGTCGTCTTCGCCGACGGCTCGCAGGAAGAGTACGAGCGTCTCGCCGAGCAGCTGGTCGAGGCGGGCACCTTCCAGAAGCTCAACCAGGAGAAGCAGCCGAACTCCTACCTGGCGCTGTCGGACCCGTCCGACGTCGCCCGCGTCGAGTCCCGCACCTTCATCTGCTCCCAGCGCGAGATCGACGCCGGTCCCACCAACAACTGGATGGACCCCGCCGAGATGCGCGGCCTCATGACCGAGCTGTACCGCGGCAGCATGCGCGGCCGCACCATGTGGGTCGTCCCGTTCTGCATGGGTCCGCTCGAGGCCGAAGACCCCAAGCTGGGCGTCGAGATCACCGACTCCGAGTACGTCGTCGTGTCCATGCGCACCATGACCCGGATGGGCAAGGCCGCTCTGGACAAGATCGGCGAGGACGGCTTCTTCGTGAAGGCGCTGCACTCGATCGGCGCTCCGCTCGAGCCGGGCCAGCAGGACGTGCCCTGGCCGTGCAACGACACGAAGTACATCAGCCACTTCCCCGAGACCCGCGAGATCTGGAGCTTCGGCTCGGGCTACGGCGGCAACGCCCTGCTCGGCAAGAAGTGCTACTCGCTGCGCATCGCCTCGGCCATGGCGCACGACGAGGGCTGGCTCGCCGAGCACATGCTGATCCTCAAGCTGATCTCGCCGGAGAACAAGTCGTACTACATCGCCGCGGCGTTCCCGTCGGCGTGCGGCAAGACCAACCTCGCGATGCTGCAGCCGACCATCCCCGGCTGGCGCGCAGAGACCGTCGGCGACGACATCGCGTGGATGCGATTCGGCAAGGACGGCAGGCTCTACGCGACCAACCCCGAGTTCGGCTTCTTCGGCGTCGCGCCCGGCACCAACTGGGATTCCAACCCCAACGCGATGAAGACCATCGCCGGTGGCAACACCGTCTTCACCAACGTCGCCAAGACCGACGACGGTGACGTGTGGTGGGAGGGCCTCGAAGGCGAACCCGACCACCTGATCGACTGGAAGGGCAACGACTGGATCCTGCGGGAGACGGAAACCAAGGCAGCGCATCCCAATTCGCGCTACTGCACCCCGATCTCGCAGTGTCCGACGCTGGCCCCCGAATGGGACGACCCGCAGGGCGTGCCGATCTCGGCCATCCTGTTCGGCGGACGCCGCAAGACGACGGTGCCGCTGATCACCCAGGCGCGCGACTGGCAGCACGGCGTGTTCATCGGCGCCACGCTGGGCTCCGAGACGACCGCGGCCGCCGAGGGCAAGGTCGGCACCGTCCGCCGCGACCCGATGGCGATGCTGCCGTTCCTCGGCTACAACGTCGGCGACTACTTCCAGCACTGGATCGACCTCGGCAAGAACGCCGACGAGTCGAAGCTGCCCGCCGTGTTCTTCGTGAACTGGTTCCGCCGCGGCGACGACGGCCGGTTCCTGTGGCCCGGCTTCGGTGAGAACAGCCGCGTGCTGAAGTGGGCGATCGAGCGCATCGAGCATCAGGCCGACGGCAAGAGCACGCCGATCGGCATCGTCCCGACCGCGGCCGACCTGGACCTCGACGGTCTGGACGTCGATGCCAGCGACGTCGACGAGGCACTGGCCGTCCGGGTCGACGAATGGCGCAACGAGCTGCCGCTGATCGAGGAGTGGTTCGAGTTCGTCGGCGAGAAGCTGCCGACGGGCATCAAGGACGAGTTCGACGCGCTGAAGACCCGGCTGGCTGAGGCCGAGTGACGATGCGGGCCCCCTAGGGCCCTGACTCAGGCGCTGGCCACGCGGTGGTACAGCGACTTCGCGCCGCGCAGCATCTTGCTGCCGCCGTGGGCGTCCTTGTAGTGCACCATCAGCGTGATGCGCCTGGCGCCGACCGGGCAGGGCAGCGTGGCGTGGTACGACCGGTAACCCGAGAACACGTACGCGGTGCCCGGGACGAGTGACACGGCGGTCGGTTCGCCCGCGTGGAAGCGCCGCCGGTAGGCGTTGCTCTGCATCACCATCTTCTCGACGATGTTGGTCAGCACCAGGCGCCTGAACGGGCGGCGATTGGCGTGCAGCACCAGTTCCCCTCCGGTGGCGGGGATCTCGATGGGGAAGACCACGGTGACGACGGTGGCGTCGTAGTGGAACCACAGGGGCTGCTCGCCCTCGTCGGGGCCGTTGATGATCCGCAATGACACGTCGACGTGCCGGTCGTCGGGGTCCGACCTCGGGTGCAGGCGGGTCGCGACGGTCTCGAGGAAGCCGGCCAGTTCCGGGTCGGCCAGCAACGCGTCGATCGCCTCGCCGTCGCCGGCGGTCATGTCTTCGAGCAGTACTTCCTGGGCATCCGGGCGATTGACCGTGGTGGCCAGACTGCGGGCCGAGTCCAGCCATCGGGCGCTGACGACGCCGGGCAGTGCGGCGTAGCCGACCTCCTCGACGCGTCGTGCGGTGTCGGGCGCAGTTGCGCCGATGTCGCCCTGCAGTGCGGAGTGTTCCGCCGTCAACAGCCCAGCCATGGTGATCCCCGGTCGTCGTCGTGAGTATGGCCAGTATTAACTATTTCGCGACTGGCAACAACCCGTGTGCGCAACATAACCACGGTTACCGTGGGTAAACAGCTGGCTACAGTTGACTGCGCAATGCCATTGAACATTGCTGTACCGCTGAGTGTGGGTGCGAACCCACCATCGCGGAACGCGCTGTCTTGACGCCTGTCAAGTTTTTCGGGCCTCGGGGTTCAGCTGCGCGATGGGCCGTCGTAAAGTCAGCCCATGCAGATCCGCGATACCGCCCTGGCCACTCCGGACAAGCCAGCCATCGTCATGCACCCGTCCGGAACGGTCGTGACGTTCGGAGAGCTGGAAGCACGCGCCAATCGACTGGCCCACCACTTCCGCCAGGCCGGCCTCGTCGAAGGCGACGCGGTCGCGATCCTCCTCGAGAACAACGAGCACATGCACGCCGTCATGTGGGCGGCGCGCCGGTCCGGGCTGTACTACGTGCCGATCAACACGCACCTCACCGCGGCCGAGGCGGCCTACATCATCGGCAACAGCAACGCGAAGGCGATCGTCGGCTCGGTGGCGCTGATCGCGACCCTCGCCGAACTCGGCGAGCACCTCATCGACGGGCTACCGGACTTGCTGCTGATCGCCGACGGCGACCTCGACGGCTGGCAGCGCTACCCGGAGGCCGTCGCCGGTCACCCCGATACGCCGATCGCCGACGAGATCGAGGGCGATCTGCTGCAGTACTCGTCCGGCACGACGGGCCGGCCGAAGGGCATCAAGCGCGAACTGCCGCACGTACCGCCGTCCGAGTCGCCCGGCCTGATGGCCGCGCTCATCGGGTTCTGGATGCACCCCGAGGCGGTCTACCTCAGCCCCGCGCCGCTCTATCACACCGCCCCGTCGGTGTGGTCGATGCAGGTGCAGGCCGGAGGCATCACGACGGTCGTGCTCGAGAAGTTCGACGCCGAGGGCACTCTCGACGCGATCCAGCGCTACCGGGTCACCCACGGACAGTTCGTGCCGGTCATGTTCACCCGCATGCTGAAATTGCCGCAGTCCGTGCGGGAGTCGTACGACGTGTCCAGTCTCGAGCGGGTCATGCATGCCGCGGCGCCGTGCCCGGTGGAGATCAAGAAGCAGATGATCGACTGGTGGGGCCCGATCATCGACGAGTACTACGCGTCCTCGGAGGCGCACGGCTCCACGCTGATCACCGCGGAGGAGTGGCTGACCCACCCCGGGTCGGTCGGCCGATCCATGGCAGGTCCCGTCCACATCCTCGACGAGAACGGCGAGGAGCTGCCGCCAGGGCAGCCCGGCGAGATCTTCTTCGAGGGTGGCTTCGACTTCGAGTACCTCAACGATCCCGACAAGACGGCGTCGTCGCGGGACTCGCGCGGCTGGAAGACGGTGGGCGACATCGGTTACGTCGACGAGGAGGGCTACCTCTACCTCACCGACCGCAGGCACCACATGATCATCTCCGGCGGCGTGAACATCTACCCGCAGGAAGCCGAGAACATGCTCGTCACCCACCCGAAGGTGATGGACGCCGCGGTGTTCGGCGTTCCCGACGAGGAGATGGGCCAGCGGGTCAAGGGCGTCGTGCAGACCGTCGACGAGGCCGACGCCACCGACGCGTTCGCCGAGGAACTCCTGGGCTGGCTGCGGGATCGCCTGGCGCACTACAAGTGTCCGCGATCCATCTCGTTCGAGGCGCAGCTGCCCCGCACCGACACCGGCAAGCTGTACAAGCAGGAGTTGGTCAAGAAGTACTCGTGAAGCACCTCCGCGTCTCCGGTGACGGGCTC
>JAQSXQ010000184.1 GCA_029256565.1 Mycobacterium sp. | reverse complement strand
CTCGCCGAACGCGGCTGGTAGAACACGACGATGAGCGCTTGCGCGAAGAGCAGACGGTAGCGCGTGTCGATCGAAGAAATCCTCGACCTGGAGAAGCTCGAGGTCAACATGTTCCGCGGCGGCGTGTTCAGCCCCGAATCCGGTTTCCTCCAACGGACTTTCGGCGGTCACGTCGCAGGCCAGTCGCTGGTGTCGGCGGTGCGGACGGTGGAGCCGCGCTACCAGGTGCACTCACTGCACGGCTACTTCCTGCGTCCCGGCGATGCCAGAGCACCGACGGTGTACCTGGTCGAACGCCTGCGTGACGGCGGCTCGTTCGCCACGCGGCGGGTCAACGCCGTCCAGCACGGCGAGACCATCTTCTCCATGTCGGCGTCGTTCCAGACCGACCAGAGCGGCATCGAGCACCAGGACGCGATGCCTGCCGCCCCGCCACCGGACGACCTGCCCAGCTTCCGGTCCGGCGGCGCGTTCGACGACGCGGGTTTCGCGCAGTTCGCCGAGTGGGACGTCCGGATCGTCCCGCGCGACCAGGTGGTCGAGATCCCCGGCATGGCGTCGCAGCAGCAGGTGTGGTTCCGCCACACCGACCCACTGCCCGACGACCCGGTGCTGCACATCTGCGCGCTGGCCTACCTCAGCGACCTGACGCTGCTCGGGTCGGCGCAGGTGCATCACCCCGACGAGCGCAAGCACCTGATGATCGCCTCGCTCGACCACGCGATGTGGTTCATGCGCCCGTTCCGGGCCGACGAGTGGCTGCTCTACGACCAGTCGTCGCCGTCGGCGTGCGGCGGTCGCGCGCTGACCCACGGCAAGCTGTTCAACCAGTACGGCGAGATGGTGGCTGCGGTCATGCAGGAAGGTCTGACCCGCTACCAGCGCGACTTCACGCGGCCCGGTACGTGAGCACGCCCTGGCCTCGTGTCGCCGGCAGCCCGACTCCGCGGCCCGACGTCGCCGGCAGCCCGGCTCCGCGACCCGATGTCGCCGGCCGGCCGGCTCCGCGGGTCGGAGTGCTTGCGCTCCAAGGTGATAC
Source organism: Mycobacterium sp. (assembly GCA_029256565.1). Taxonomy (GTDB): domain Bacteria; phylum Actinomycetota; class Actinomycetes; order Mycobacteriales; family Mycobacteriaceae; genus Mycobacterium. The sequence continues at coordinate 4,329 of JAQSXQ010000184.1, read as the reverse complement.
GCGCGAGCACCTGGCGGCGCTGCGCGAGGCGGGCGCCGATGCCGTCACCGTGCGGCGGCGGTCCGAACTCGACGCCGTCGACGGTCTGGTGATCCCGGGCGGTGAATCGACCACCATGAGTTACCTGCTGCGGGAACTCGACCTGCTCGAGCCGCTGCGCGCGCGCCTGGCCGAAGGCCTGCCCGCCTACGGTTCGTGCGCGGGGATGATCCTGCTGTCCAGCGAAATCGTCGACGCCGGCGTCCCCGGCCGCGAGGCGCTGCCCCTGGGTGGCATCGACATGACGGTGCGCCGCAACGCGTTCGGCCGGCAGGTCGACTCCTTCGAGGAGGACGTCGCGTTCTCCGGGCTCGACGGGACGATGCACGCCGTTTTCATTCGCGCCCCGTGGGTAGAGCGCATCGGCGAGGGCGTCGAGGTGCTCGCCGAGGCGGCCGGGCATCCCGTCGCGGTGCGGCAGGGCCGCGTCGTCGCGACGGCCTTCCACCCGGAGATCACCGGCGACCGACGGGTGCACCACCTGTTCGTGTCGTCGCTCTAGCAGGCCCACGTAGACTGGCCGATCGGACTTTCTCGGTAGAGAGCAGCAGCAAGACACGAGCAGCAGATGAGAACGAGGTAGCACTGCATGAGCGGCCATTCCAAGTGGGCGACCACCAAGCACCAGAAGGCCGTCAAGGACGCGCGTCGCGGCAAGGAATTCGCCCGGCTGATCAAGAACATCGAGGTCGCGGCCCGTACCGGCGGCGGTGACCCGTCGGGCAATCCCACGCTGTACGACGCCATCCAGAAGGCGAAGAAGACGTCGGTGCCCAACGACAACATCGAGCGGGCGCGCAAGCGCGGCGCAGGTGAAGAGGCCGGCGGCGCCGACTGGCAGACCATCATGTACGAGGGGTACGGCCCCAACGGCGTCGCGGTGCTCGTCGAATGTCTGACCGACAACAAGAACCGGGCCGCCGGCGAGGTGCGCGTGGCGATGACCCGCAACGGCGGCAACATGGCCGACCCGGGCTCGGTGTCCTACCTGTTCTCCCGCAAGGGCGTGGTGACGCTGGAGAAGAACGGGCTCACCGAGGACGACGTGCTCACCGCGGTGCTCGAGGCCGGTGCCGAGGACGTCAACGACCTCGGCGAGATGTTCGAGGTCATCTCCGAGCCGACGGACCTGGTGGCCGTGCGCACCGCACTGCAGGACGCGGGCATCGACTACGACTCGGCCGATGCCAGCTTCCAGCCGTCGGTGTCGGTGCCCGTCGACGCCGAAGGCGCGCGCAAGGTGTTCAAGCTCGTCGATGCGCTCGAGGACAGCGACGACGTGCAGAACGTCTGGACCAACGTCGACATCTCCGACGAGGTCGCCGCTCAGCTCGACGAGGACTGAGTCCCCGTCGCTTCGCTCGCCCTGGTCAGGAACGCGCCGATCTCGCGCGCGGTCTGCTCGGGCTGATCCAGCATGATCAGCACCTTGGCGTCGTCGATCATGCGCAGCGTGCCGCCGGTGAGGTCGGCGAGCCGCTTGGCGTGGGCCACGGGCATCACGCGCTGATCGCTCCACAGCACCAGGACCTCGCCCTCGAACTCGGCGAGCCGCTCGGTGGCACGGATCAGATCGCGCTTGGAGAACCTGGTCCTGGCGTACTTCAGCAGGTCCCTGCGGATTCGCACGTCGGCGATGCCGGGGTCGGTCCACGCCTCCATCACGTCCTGGGGGATCGAGGTGGCGGCCATCATCCCGAACATGAAGAACCTGTTCCGCAGCCACGGGATCCGCATTTGGCTCAGCGCCAGCTTGACGGTCCCCGTGGTGCGGGTGGCCAGCCAGGTGACCTTGCCGGGGAAGCCGGGCGGGAAGTTCTCGAAGGCCTCCGACGGGCAGATCACCATGCGCGACACCCGCCCGTCCCTGCCGAGGTCGGTGAGGAACAGCGGGCCGCCCCAATCGGTCACCACCAGGGCGACGTCGGTGAGGTCGAGCGCATCGAGGAAGTCGGCGACCACGCCGACCATGCCCGGCATCGTCAGGTCTGCGTCGTCGCGCATCGGCACCCGGTGACCGCCGATCGGCAGCACGGGCAGCAGGTAGCGGAAGCCGGGCGGAAGGTGGCCGAGGGCGCGTGCCCAGACCGTGTCGTTCATCAGCAGGCCGTGCAGCAGGACCACTGGTGGGCCGTGCGGATCGCCCTCCTCGCGGTACTCGATGGTGCCTGCCGGGACGTCGATGGACTGCATTGGCCACTCCTTTAGAACGACGGTTCTAGAACGTATGCTCTAGTCTGGCGGTAGGAGGCGACGATGGCAAGGTCAACGCGGGAGACGATCCTGACGGCGGCGGCGGAACTGATGCGGCACAAGGGCTATGCCGCGGTGGGGATGAAGGACGTCGTCAAGGCGTCCGGCGCGCCGATCGGATCGCTGTACCACCACTTCCCTGGCGGGAAGGTGCAGATCGCCAGGGAAGCGCTGGTCAATGCCGGTATCGCCTACGGGATGCTGATCCCCACCCTCGTCGACCCGCACGACGACCTCGGCGAGGCGATCGAGGCGGTGTTCACCCAGGCCGCCGACGACATGGCGGCGACGGGTTTCGCCAACATGTGCCCCGTCGCCAGCGTCGCCGCCGAGGTGGCCGACACCGTCGAGGAACTCCGCACGACGACCGCCGCGGTGTTCGACGGCTGGCTGGACGGGGGCACCGCCTACTTCGTCGAACGCGGCATTCCCGACGCCGCTGCCCGCGACGTCACCGTCGCACTCGTCGGTGCACTCGAAGGTGCCTTCGTCCTGGCACGCACCCTGCGCAGCACCGAACCGCTCCTGGTGGCGGGGCGGGTGCTGGCGCCTGCGTACCGCGGGCAGCGGCTACGCGACCGGGGGAGCGATCAGCCGCGGCCGGAGGACCGGACGAGTTCGCCGTTCGACTCGGCCGAGCGGTCGTCGAAGTCCCGGGCACGCTGATCGGCCTCCGCGCTGCCCGAGAACAGCCCGGGAGCCGACAGGCGTGCGGCGTCGGCGTCCACGGCGGGACGGTCGTCCGACTCCGGCGGCGTCGCCGTCGGTTCGATGCGCTGGATGGGAACCACTCCGCCGGTGCGGCGCACCCAGTCGACCATGCCCTCGCGTACGGCACACCGGAGATCGAACAGCGCGCCGGCATTCGGGGCGCTGACCACGATGCGCACCCGCACCACGCCGCCGACGGCGTCGGTCACCTGCAGGACGCCGCTGCGGCCGTCCCACTGCTCGCTCGCGGTCAATAGCCGGTCGAGTTCGGCGCGCATGTCGTCGAACGGCACGGAGAAGTCGACGTCGAACTCGACGGTGCCCATGATCTGGGTGGCGTTGCGCGTCCAGTTCTCGAACGGCGTGGTGGTGAAGTACGTGCAGGGCAGCACCAATCGCCGCTCGTCCCAGAGTCGGACCACGACGTAGGTCAGCGTGATCTCCTCGATGCGGCCCCACCAGCGGCCCTCCTCGAGTTCGACCACGTCGCCCACGCGGATGGCACCCGAGAAGGCGATCTGCATGCCTGCGAACACGGCGCCCAGCGACGTCTGCGCCGCGAGGCCCGCGACCACCGACAGCACGCCAGCCGAGGCGAACAGCGTCGTACCGATGTCGGAGAACTTGGGGAACGTCATGAGGATCGCCGCGACGCCCATCACGACGACGATGGCCGTGGCCAGCCGCTTGAGCACGGTCACCTGCGTGCGGATCCGGCGCCACTGCCGGTCCGCGTCGGTGATCTCGTCGTCACCACCGCCGTACAGTGCGATCGCCCGCCGTTCGGCGACCTCGACGAAGCTAGCCAGCAGCCAGGTCAGCGTCGCGATCAGCAAGATGAGCAGGGTGTGGTCCACCCACCCCCGCCACGGATCGGCGGGCGTCGAGGCCCGTTGCACCGCCACCGTCGCGGCGAAGACGATCAGCGAAGCGCGCACCGGCAGGCGGGTCAGCTCGGCGATGTCGCACACCATGGCGCTGCGTCGACCAAGGCGTCCGACGACCCAGGTGAGGACCACCCCCAGCAGATATGCGAGCACCACGGCACCTGCGACCCAGGCGAGCGTGACGGCGAGATTCGTTGCGGAAGCGAGTTCGTTCTCGTCGGGCATCGTGTGAAAACAGCCTTAGGGGTTGGGGTCGGGACCCGTTCGACGGTAGCGGCGCAAACCCATGCCGTCACATCGCCATCTGCGTCCGAGTCGGTGATTGCCGCGCGAAAACCGTGCTCTGACAGGGAAGATGGCGCCGTGGCAGTCGTCGTATCCGATCCTGGCGGAGTGCAGTGGAGTGTGCGTCGGAAGTGGTGGCCGTTCTTCGGCGCCG
>JAQSXQ010000183.1 GCA_029256565.1 Mycobacterium sp. | reverse complement strand
TGGCTCGCCACGCGACGACTCCGATACACGCGACGACGCCCGTGAGCAGGAGCGGGAACGGCACCGCGAGGGCGAGGATCGACCACCCGCCGAGCGAGCGCCGGTGGAGCCGCCCACAGCGGCAGCGGGACCGGGTGCCGGCTCCGGCAGCGCAGGCCCGCCGCCGGTCGACGTGCCCCGACAGGCGCCCGGTGGCGACGAGGATCTCAGTCGCCGAATGTAGAACCCGCTGCGGCTCATTCGGCACGTCGGCACGTCACGCGCCTTCGGCGATTACCCTCGGTACCGCAGCCCGGTCGCCGGGGACGATTTCAGGAGTAGTGCAGTGATCGCGAGTTTCACCGAGGTGCGGGCATGACGGTGCCCCCGCCGTCGGAATCGCGCCCGCCCGAACCGGATTCGGACGGTAAGCACGACGTGCACCCCAACTTCACCGGCAGGTGGCGCCTCCCCGCCGATCCCATCGACCACCGTCGTGGCCGCCCGGGCGACCCGGGTGACCTCCGCGACGACGAATGGCTCGCCGAGTCCGGCGCGGATCCGGTGCCCGCGCAGGGCCCGGCGGTCGAACCCCGCCCTGTCGCAGAGCATCCGTCCGGACCCTTGCGCCCCTTCGAGCCGCATGACGACGGCCCCTGGTCGGGCGGGTTCCAGGGACCTCCGGGCTCAGCGGCGGCGTCGGTGATACCCCGGCAGCGTCAGCCGCGGCCGAAGCCGAGCATCCCGTTGCGCCCCATCGCCATTGCCGTCGCGGCGGTCGTCGTCCTCGGCGGCCTCGGCGTGTGGATGGCGAACTCGTCGGGTGACGAGGCGCCGCAGGCGGAGTCGACTCCCACGGCGACGGTCTCGCCCGAGGCGCAGGCCCGCGAACGGCTGCGGACGTTGTTGCCCCGGGGGTATGCACCTGCGGCGTGCGAGCCGGTGGCCACCCCAAGGGGTGCACTGGCGAAGTTCGGGTGCGAACGCAACGGGGACCCCGGCGGCCCGCCGCTGGCGACCTACACGCTGGTGGCCGACAAGGCGGCGTTGAAGACCGCGTTCGAGGACGTCATCCGGGCTTCGACCGTCGTGGTGTGCCCTGGCTCGATCCAGTCGCCAGGGCCGTGGCGCCGCAATGCCACGCCGGAGAAGGTCGCGGGCATCCTGTTCTGCGGGTACCAGCGGGAGCTGCCGACGCTGGCGTGGACGAACGACGCCGACCTCGTCGTCAGCGCGGTTCGCGGTGACGAGAAGGGTCCGCCGCTGGACCGCCTGTACGCCTGGTGGTCGTCGCACTCGTGACGCGAGCCGCCGGCCCCGCCCGCGTGGGCAGGGCCGACGGCTCGGCTGAGTCGCTGACGTTCGAGCGGGCCTAGCGTCAGGCCGGCGGCGGCACCACGACGGTGGTGGTGGGCGCGGCAGGAGCCGGTGTCACGGGGGCCACCGGAGTCCCAGCCGACGCCGGGGTGCCTGCGGCCGCGGGAGCCGGTGGCGCGGCCGCTGGGGCCTGCTGGACGGACGCAGGCAGCGGCGCACCCTCGGTGCCCGCAGGCAGCGGGGTGCCCTGGCTACCAGCGGGCTGCGCTCCGGCGGGAAGCGGCGTGCCCGAGCTGCCTTCGGGAAGCGGTGTGCCGGAACTGCCCTCGGGAAGCGGTGTCCCCGTGCTGCCCTGGGGCAGCGGTGCGCCTGGGGCGCGTTCGGCGCTCGCGGGCAGCGGCGCGCCCTCCGTCGACGCCGCGGTGCCCTCGGGTGCCTCGGCTGCCTGCGCGCCCTCGGGCGTCGCGGCCGAGACACCCTCCTGTGCTGCGGTCGCAGGCGAACTCGCGGGAACGGACGCGGTCTGTCCACCGCGCTGCGCCGGGTAGGACTGCGTACCGCCCTGGCGCGGTTGCGGTGCGGGAGCGGGCGTCCAGACCAACAGGTCGTTGCCGCCCGCGTTGTAGACGACGCTGTCCGGCTGTGCTCCGGTGACGTCGAAGTAGATCTTTCCGCTGGTCGACTGGCCCTGCGCAAGGCCTGCCGGATTCACGCCCTGAGGCGTGGCCACACCGAACAGCGCCCGGTAGGTCTGGCCGTCCTTGGCGCGAGCGTTGAAGTTCGACACGATCGGGATCGCACCGCCCTGGATGGCCTCGTCGGTTGCGGTGACCTCCCACAGGGTGCCCGCAACGGGGTAGGGGATGACGTCGGAACTCGGCTTCAGGCCGTTGACGGTCCAGCCCTGAATGACGTTGCCGTCGACCAACTTTCCCTGCGATCCGATCGGCTGGGTCGCGGCGCCCTCGGCGAAGGCGAAGCCTGCGCCCGCCACTGCGATCGAGCCCGCGGCGACGGCCGCAGCGGCCAACCGGGTGATGGTCAGTTTGGTGGTGGTCAGCCTGATGTCGGCCATGGTGATCTTCACTGTCGTGCCCTCCTGGTGATCTTCTTCGATCTACGCATCCCCCGACGGGATGGTCACGCCAGACGAAACTAGCAGGTTGCTGGAGACGGCTGGGACACCCGCGTGTTCCCCGCGGCCGGTCGGCTAATCATCGTGATCCGAACGGGTGGGTGGCTCGGAAGGGCGCGGCACCTAGGCGGCGGGGGTGAACTCCACGCCGGCCAGCGCCACCGCATCGTCGCGTTCGGGTGCCGTGACGATCGCCTGATAGGCGTCGCCTTCCTTCCAGATGCTCACCTTGAGGGTCTCGCCAGGGAACACCACGCCCGCGAAACGTGCGCCGTAGCTTCCGACCCGGGCCGCGTCACCGTCGAGGAGCAGGTCGGTCAGCGCCTTCGCCGTCATGCCGTACGTGCACAGCCCGTGCAGGATGGGTTTCGGAAAGCCTGCAGCCGAGGCGAATTCGGGATCGGAGTGCAACGGGTTGCGGTCACCGCACATCCGGTAGAGCAGCGCCTGTTGCGGTGACACCGCAATGGCGAGTTCGTGATCGGGTGCCCGCTGCGGTGGTTCGGACGACGTGGACGGTCCCCGCTCACCGCCGAATCCGCCCTCGCCGCGTGCGAAGATCGACCGCTTCTGCGTCCACAGTGGCGTGCCGTCGGGCGTGGTCACCGTCGTCTCCGACCAGATGACGGCGGCCTTGCCCTTGTCCCAGATGTCGGTGAAGCGCGTGACGGCGATGCCGGTGCCCGACGGTGGGATCGGCGACGGCGCGATCACGGCTTCGCTGGCGTGCAGGACCCGGCTGAGTTCGATGTCGATGCCGGGGAAGCGCACCGTGGGCGCCTCGGTCATGTGGAAGCTCTGCGCGACGTTGGCGAACGTCGGCAGCACCTGGGGGGTGTCGTCGGTGAGGTACCTCAGCTCACGCGGGTCGAGCGGGTCGCCTCCCGCACCGAGGCCCAGGTGGTACAGCTGAACGTCGCTACTGGTCCACGAGAACTCCGCGGGCGGCAGCTCGGCGCCGAGCGCTTCGTCGAGGTCGATCGGCATCAGGTACGCGCTCCGCCCGTGGCCGCCGGCTTCGTGGTCTTGGCCAGGTGCAGCGCGGCGAGGTAGCCGAACGTCATGGCCGGTCCGATGGTGCCACCGGGGCCCGGGTAGGTGTGGCCCATCACCGGGGAACTCACGTTGCCTGCGGCGTACAGGCCCTCGATCACCGAGCCGTCGTCGCGCAGCGCGCGGCCGTCGACGTCGGTGCGCACCCCGCCCTTCGTGCCGAGATCGCCTGGCACCATCTTCGCGGCGTAGAACGGCCCCTGGCCGATCTCGCCCAGATTGGGGTTGGGCTTGTTGGTCGGGTCGCCGTAGTAGCGGTCGTAGGCGCTCTGGCCCCGCTTGAAGTCTTCGTCGACCCCGGTGCGGGCGAAGCCGTTGAACCGCTCGACCGTCGCGGCGAACGCGTCGGCGGGCAGCCCGGTCTTCTCGGCCAGTTCCTCGAGGGTGTCGGCCTTGACGATCACGCCCGACTCCAGCCACTTCTTCGGAATGCGTTGTCCTGGCTGCAATCCCGCGAAGATGTAGCGGTCGCGGTAACGCTGGTCGAAGATCAGCCACGCCGGGATGTTCTCGCCGGGGCCCGCGCCCTGACCGTACTGGCCGCCGTACATGTGGTGGCACGCCTCGACGTACGGCATCGACTCGTTCATGAATCGCTTGCCCGCCATGTTGACGATGATCGACCCTGGGGAGTTGCGCTCCGACAGTGCGAACCACGGCGAGTCGACCAGCGGCACGGTCGGACCCCACCAGGCGTCTTCCATGATCTCCAGTGCGGCGCCCAGCTTCTCGGCGGCGATGATGCCGTCGCCGGTGTTGGCCACCGCGCCCACGGTCCACTCGGTGGTGATCGGCGCCCGCTGGTACTTCACCCGCATCTGCTCGTTGTGCTCGAAGCCGCCGCTACCGAGGATCACGCCGCGGCGCACCCGGATCAGTCGTGGCTCGGCGCTCTCCGGCTCGTTCGTGTCCCTGACCCACACGCCTCTGACGACGCCGTCCTCGACGTACAGATCGGTCAGCGCGGTGTTCAGCAGCACCGGCACGTTGGCCTTCTGCAGACCGATCCGCAGCGGGGCGATCAACGCGCGTCCCATGCCGACCAGGTTCTTGCCCGTGGCGTTGGCCCACACCGAGCGGACGCCCACCTTCACGCTGCGCAACACGCCGCGCGGATGCCGCTTGAGCTGGTTGAGCCGGACGTAGTCCTGCTGCATGACCACCATGTTCATCGGCACCTTGCCGTACGGCGGTTCCAGCCCCTTCTCGTCGGGGCCGAGCTTCTTGGCGTTGAAGGGCTTGGGCTCCACGGAGCGGCCGGTGGCCTTGCCGCCCGGCGTCTCGGGGTAGTAGTCGGAGTACCCCGGCACCCAGCACAGCTTCAGCGGCGAGTGCTTGAGCACGAACGACAGCATCTCCGGGCCGCGCTCGAGGTAGGTGTCGATCTTCTCCGGCGGGACGGCGTCGCCGATGATCGCGTGCAGGTATTCGGAAGCGGCGGCTGGGCTGTCTTTGACCCCCGCGCTTCTGAGGACCTCGTTGTTCGGGATCCACACGCCGCCACCTGACCGCGCAGTGGAACCTCCATAGTGCGGGGCCTTCTCGACGACTACTGTCGAGAGGCCCTGGTGGGCGGCGGTTAGGGCGGCGACCATGCCGGCGGCGCCGCTCCCTACAACGACTACGTCAAACTCCTGGCACTCCTGCTCAGTCATGTAGAACACGTTATAGAATGGCCCGGCCATCCAACAACAGTGCCGGTCAATCAAACGAGGGGACTTCACGAATGTTGCCCGTCGAGGTGCGCGAGAAGCTGGCCGCAGAGCTGGCTCAGGCAGAGCGCAGCCGCGAACCGATCACCCCGCTCACCTGTCGTCGGAGGCCATGCAGAAGATGATGAACGTCGACGAGCCCGATTACGGGCACCTGCTCGACGACATGGAGGTCTTCGAGGACCGGCCGGTCGAAGCTGGTCGGTTCCTGTATCCGCGGGTGGAGGTCGAGGTCGGCTTCATCCTGGCCGACGACCTGCCAGGGGAGGGTTGCACCGAGGACGACGTGCTGGCCGCGACGGCGGCGTTCGCGCCGTCGATCGAGTTGATCGACACCAGGATCACCGACTGGAAGATCAAGTTGTGCGACACCATCGCCGACAATGCATCGTCTGCGGGCTGGGTCCTCGGTAAGGAGCGGGTCTCGCCCAAGGACATCGACATCCGGGCGATCGATGCGGTGTTGACCTGCAACGGCGAGGTGGTCGCCGAAGGGCGCAGTGACGCCGTGCTCGGCAATCCGGTGACCGCTGTGGCGTGGTTGGCGCGCAAGGTCGATCAGTTCGGTGTGCGCCTCAAGGCCGGCGACATCGTGTTGCCGGGCTCCTGCACGCGTGCGATAGATGCACGTCC
>JAQSXQ010000182.1 GCA_029256565.1 Mycobacterium sp. | reverse complement strand
GGTCAGACCTGTAGTGCGCCATCGCGCATGCTGGTGCCCAACGGCCGCATGGCCGAGGCGAAGGAGATCGCCGAGGCCGCTGCGGCGGGCATCACCGTCGGTGATCCGAACGGCGGGTTCGACGTGGGCCCCGTGGTGTCGGGCACCCAGTTCGAGAAGATCCAGGCGCTGATCCGCAAGGGGATCGAGGAGGGTGCGACGCTGGTCGCCGGCGGCCTCGGCAGGCCCGACGGTCTGGACACCGGCTACTACGTCAAGCCGACCGTATTCGCCGACGTCACCAACGACATGACGATCGCCCGCGAGGAGATCTTCGGCCCGGTGCTCGTCATCCTCGGCTACGACGACCTCGATCAGGCGGTGGAGATCGCCAACGACACCGATTACGGCCTGGCCGGGTACGTCTCTGGCGAGGACCTCGATACGGCGAAGACCGTTGCGGGACGCATCCGCGCCGGCTGGGTGGCGATCAACGGCGGCTTCGACTTCAACTCCGCGTTCGGCGGCTACAAGCAGAGCGGCAACGGTCGCGAATGGGGCGACATCGGCTTCCACGAGTACCTGGAGACCAAGTCGATCATGGCGCCCGCGGCGGCTGGGTAGCAGTGCCCGACCTGATCGACCTCACCGGTCGCATCGTCGTCGTCTCGGGTGCGGGCGGCGGCGGCATCGGCACCACCGTGACGGCACTGGCGGCCCGCGCCGGGGCCACCGTGGTGGCGGTCAGTCGACGGCAGGACAACCTCGACGAACACGTGGGTCCGCTTGCGGCTCAAGGCCTGCCGGTGATCACCGTCGCGGCCGACGCGTCCACCGACGACGGCATCGCCACCGTCATCAACCGGGTACGCGAAACCGACGGCACGCTGTACGGGCTGGTGAACGTCGCGGGCGGCGCCGCTCCCGCGACGTGGATGCCGTCCACCCGGGTGACCCGCGACGACTGGCGGGCGCTGTTCGCGGCGAATCTGGAGACCGCGTTCTTCTTCAGCCAGGCCGTCGCCGCCGAACTGCTCGCCACCAACAGCCCGGGCTCGATCGTCTCCGTGTCGTCGATCAGTGGGCTGAACACCGCGCCGTTCCACATCGGCTACGGCACCGCGAAGGCGGCGGTCGTGGCGATGACGCGCACCATGGCCGTCGAACTCGCCGCCTCCGGCATCCGCGTCAACGCGGTGGCACCCGGGGTCACCGAGACGGCGGCATCGGCAACCTATGTCGACGACGACCCCGACCGCGACCGCACGGCGATCGCGATGGGGCGGCGCGGCACCCCGGAGGAACAGGCAGGCGCGATCCTGTTCCTGCTGTCGGACCTGTCCGGATACGTGACGGGCCAGACCCTGCTCGTCGACGGCGGATTGAACCTCAAGTGGACCCACCTCGGCGCCGACAACACGTCGCTGTTCCTGAAGGACCAGTCCTTCCGCGAAGCGATCACACGGCCCTGAAAGGCTCCCGATCTTGAAAGGCACGGTATGACCCACACCGAATCCGACCTCGACGCGGCGATCGAAGTCGAAGCCGACCCCGACGACTCGACGGGTGTGGTGCCCGAAGACCTGTCGGACCCCATGACGATCCCGGTCGAGGCGTACGTCTCGCCGGAGTACGCCCGCGCCGAACGAGACAAGCTGTGGCGCAAGGTGTGGCAACAGGTCGGACGGGTGGAGGAGATCCCCGAGGTCGGGAGCTACCTGACCTACGACGTCCTCGACGACTCGATCATCGTCGTGCGGACCGGGCCAAACGAATTCGCAGCGCACCACAACGTGTGCATGCACCGCGGCCGCAAATTGGTCGACAACGCCGAGGGTGCGAAGAACGCGGTCGGCCGGGCGCGCAAGTCGTTCGTCTGCGGATTCCACGGCTGGACATACGGTCTCGACGGCACGTGCACCCACATCCGCGAGCAGGACGACTGGCAGGGCAGGCTGTCGGCGCGCAACACGCATCTGGCGCCCGTTCAGGTCGACACCTGGGGCGGCTGGCTGTTCGTCAACATGGACCCCGACTGCGAGTCCCTGGCGGACTACCTGATGCCCGCGGCCAAGATCCTCGACCCGTTCGGGCTGGAGAACATGCGCTACAAGTGGCGCAAGTGGCTCTACTTCGACTGCAACTGGAAGGTCGCGCTGGAGGCCTTCAACGAGACCTACCACGTGTTCACCACCCATCCGGAGTTCAACCGGTTCGGTGAGTTCAAGGGCTGGGCGAAAGCCCAAGGACGGCACAGCAACATCGGCTACGACGCGCCGAAGGGCATGGAGGAGACGAAGTCCAAGATCCGCCTCGGCACCGGCGACGACCCGCGTGTCTCCACCGCCGAGATGCAGATGTACACGTGGGAGCAGACCAACGCGACGACCACCGAGACGCTGGTGAACGCGGCCAAGCGGCTCGTCGACGAACTGCCCGAGGGCACGCCCGCGGACAAGGTGCTTCAGCACTGGCTGGCCTCGGCACGTCGGGACGACGAGGAGCGCGGCGTGATCTGGCCGACGATCCCGCCGGACATCCTTGGCCAGAGCGGCACCGCATGGCAGCTCTTCCCGAACCTCCAGATCGGCCAGGGCCTCACCAGCGCGCTGTGCTACAGCGCGCGCCCCGACCCGAGCTACGACCCGAACAAGTGCATCTTCGAGGTCGCGGTGTTCGAGCTGTATCCCAAGGGCCAAGAGCCGCAGACGGAATGGCAGTACACGCCGAAGGACTCGCCGAACTGGCTCTCGGTACTCCCGCAGGACTTCTCGAACATGGCCGCGGTGCAGCAGGGCATGAAGTCGGCGGGCTTCCCCGGCACGATGCCCAACCCCTACCGCGAGCGCAGCACGGTCAACCTGCACACCCAGCTGGCCAAGTACATGGGCACCGGAGCCCCGCGAGCACTCGAAGGAGAAGCGTGACGACCTGTGGTCCGACCGACGTGCCGACCGACATCGACATCTCCGCCCTGCGAGAGAAGTACGCTGCCGAGCGGGCCAAGCGCGTGCGACTCGAAGGCGCATCGCAGTACCTAGAACTCGAAGGCGACTACGCCGACTTCTACGAGGTCGATCCCTACACGACGGTGACGGAGCGCGACCCGATCGTCGAGGACGCCGAGGTCGTGATCCTCGGAGGTGGCTTCGCCGGTCTGCTCGCCGGCGCATACCTCAAGAAGGCAGGCGTGCAGGGGATCCGCGTCATCGAGATGGCGGGCGACTTCGGGGGCGTCTGGTACTGGAACCGATTCCCCGGAGTCCAGTGTGACAACGACGCCTACTGCTACGTCCCGCTTCTCGAAGAACTCGACTTCATGCCGTCGAAGAAGTTCGCCGACGGCGCCGAGATCTTCCAGCACTGCCGAAACATCGGGAAGCACTTCGGGCTGTACGACGGCGCGCTGTTCTCGACCCAGGTACGCGACCTGCGGTGGGACGACTCGTCGGAGCGCTGGCAGATCGGTACCGACCGTGGCGATCAGATCCGGGCCCGCTTCGTGGTCATGGCGCAGGGCTCCTACAACCGGCCGAAGCTGCCCGGCATTCCGGGGATCAAGGACTTCGCGGGCCATGTGTTCCACTCCGCCCGTTGGGACTACGACTACACCGGAGGCACCGCCGACGGTGGACTGGTCGAACTCGCCGACAAGCGGGTTGCCCTCGTCGGCACCGGCGCCACCGGGATTCAGCTGGTGCCGCACCTCGCCCGGGACGCTCAGCAACTCCTGGTGTTTCAGCGGACGCCGTCGTCGGTGGACCAGCGCACCAACCCGGACACCGATCCCAATTGGGCCGCCTCGCTTCGACCGGGATGGCAGGAGGAGCGCAAGCGCAACTTCCACAACTGGTCGCCGTTCGTCGGCGTCGTATTCGGTGAGCCGGACCTGGTGTGCGACTTCTGGACCGAGCTGGGCCGCAACCTCACCAACCGGATCGCGGGCCTCGACGACCCGGCGACGGTGACGATCGAACAAATCATGGCGTTCCGGGAAGAAGAGGACTACAGGATCATGGAGCGGCTCCGGCGCCGCGTGGCCGAGATCGTCGATGATCCCGACACCGCCGAGGCGCTCAAGCCCTACTACCGCTTCATGTGCAAGCGGCCGACGTCCAGCGAGCACTACCTGGCCTCGTTCAACCGCCCGAACGTGACGCTCGTCGACGTGTCGGCGACCAAGGGCGTCGAGCGGCTCACGGCCAACGGCATCGTCGCCAACGGCGTCGAGCACGAGGTCGACTGCGTCATCTTCGCGAGCGGCTTCGAGATCTCCACCGAGATCAGCCGCAGGTATGCGATCGACTCCATCACCGGCCGAGATGGCCTGTCGCTCTTCGATCATTGGAAGGACGACTACAAGACGTTGCACGGCATGACCAGCCGAGGATTTCCGAACCAGTTCCACATGGGGTTCATCCAGGGCGGGGTGTCGGCGAACACCACGGCGATGTTCGAGCAGCAGGCCAAGCACATCGCGTACATCCTCGCCGAGGCACAGAACCGCGGCGCCACCACGGTGGAGGCCAGCCAGGGTGGCCAGGACGCCTGGGTGTCGACCGTGCGCGAACTGTCGATCGACAACTCGGCGTTCGAACTGTCATGCACGCCCGGCTATTACAACAACGAAGGCCGCGGCGGCGCAGAGGGCAACGGCTCTTTCCTCGGTGACTTCTACTCGCCGGGCTTCTACGCGTTCGACGAGCTGCTGGAGGCCTGGCGCGACAAGGGTGACCTGGATGGGCTGGAGCTGAAGATGGGCGACGGGGGATCAGGCCAGTGACCACGTCGCTCGACGCACTGCACGCCAGGGAGATCCACCCGCGGATCGGCAGCGAGATCCTCGCGGACAAGGCGACGCTGCTGTCGGGTGACCACGCAGGCGCGATCCGCGAACTGCTCGAGCAGCGCGGGGTGCTGGTGTTTCCGAAGATCGGGTTCACCGACGACGAGCAGGTGGCCTTCACCGAGACGCTGGGCACCATGGCGACCGAACGCAAGGGCGAGAAGCTCTATCAGGTCACGCTGGACACCACGATCAACAAGCAGGCCGACTATCTGCGGGGCTCGCTGTACTGGCATCTCGACGGGACCATGAACGAGGTCCCGATCCTGGCTTCGCTGTTGTCGAGCAAGGCGCTCGGCAACGAGGGCGAGGGCGACACCGAGTTCTGCAACACCTACGCCGCCTACGAAGACCTACCGGACGCGGACAAGGCCGGCCTCGAAGAACTCAACGTCACCCATTCGACGTGGACGACGCTGCTCTACTACGAGCCGGAGCCCGCGCTCGAAACCCTCCGGCAGATGATGTCGATCGGCGAGCGCGACCTGCCCCTGGTGTGGACGCACCGCTCCGGACGCAAGTCACTCGTCCTCGGCTGCACGGC
>JAQSXQ010000181.1 GCA_029256565.1 Mycobacterium sp. | reverse complement strand
GGGCTGAACAACAGGAAACCCGACAGCACGAAGAAGATCGGCACGCCGATCTCCATGCGGGAGTAGACCAGCCCGAGGTAGCCGTGGGTGTACTTGCCCGTGGTGTACGCGGCGTGGGTGAGGACGACCAGGATCGCCGCGACGGCGCGAATGCCCGTGAGGGAGTCGACCCGACTGCGGCCCGCCGACTCCAGGCCGCCCTCGGCCGTATCCGGCCGAAACTCCGTCCGCTCGCCCCGCGTCATCCCCCGTCGCTCCGCTCGCCCCGGGCCATTCTCCCGTCGCTCCGCTCGCCCCGGGTCACTTCGGCTTGTTGCCTCGATAAGGCTTGGGGCCGCGATCGAGCGTCAGGTTGATCGGCACACCCTGGATCTTGGTGTGCTCGAGCTTCTTCAGCGTCTCGTGCGACAGCTTCTTGGGCAGCTCGACCAGCGAGTAGTCCGGCCGGATCGCGATGTGTCCGAAGTCGCTGCGGTGCAGGCCGCCCTCGTTCGCGATCGCGCCGACGATCGCGCCAGGCATCACCTTGTGCCGCTTGCCGACCGCGATGCGGTAGGTGGCGAGGTCGTCGCGAGTGTCGCGCCGCTTGCGCGGGGGGCCGTCGTCGCGATCGGGGCGCTCGCGACGCTTCTCCGGCGGCGGTTCGGTCATCAGGAACTCGCCACCGTCGTGGCTCTGCAGCGCCAGGGCCGCGGCGATGTCGGCCATCGGCACGTCGTGGTCGCGCTCGTAGGCCTCGATCAGCTTGCGGAACAGGTCGATGCCCGGGTTGCTGAGGCCGTTGGTGATCGAGTCGCGGAACTTCTCCACGCGTTGGGCGTTGACGTCGTCGACCGACGGCAGCTGCGACTCGACGAGCTTCTGCCGCGTGACCCGCTCGATGGAGTTGAGCAGGTGCCGCTCCCGTGGCGACACGAAGAGCAGCGCGGTGCCCGATCGTCCGGCACGACCGGTGCGGCCGATCCGGTGCACGTAGGACTCGGGGTCGTGCGGGATGTCGTAGTTCAGCACGTGCGAGATGCGCTCGACGTCGAGGCCACGGGCGGCGACGTCGGTCGCGACGAGGATGTCGATCGACCCGTCCTTGAGCTGCGAGATGGTGCGCTCGCGCACGGCCTGGGCGATGTCGCCGTTGATGGCTGCGGCGGAGAACCCGCGTGCGCGCAGCTTCTCGGCGACCTCTTCGGTGGCCTGCTTGGTGCGGACGAAGACGATCATCGCCTCGAACGGCTCGACCTCGAGAAGGCGGGTCAGGGCGTCCATCTTCCGATGTCCAGAGACCTGGATGTAGCGCTGGGTGATGTTGTCGGCGGTCGCGGTCTTCGACTCGACCTTCACCTGCACCGGATCGTGCAGGTACTTGCTGGTGATCTTGCGGATGCCCGGGGGCATGGTGGCCGAGAACAGCGCCACCTGCTTGTACTCCGGGGTGCCCTCGAGGATGCGTTCGACGTCCTCGGCGAAGCCCATCTGCAGCATCTCGTCGGCCTCGTCGAGCACCAGGTAGTCCAGGTGCGAGAGGTCCAGGCTGCCCTTGTCCAGGTGGTCGATCACGCGGCCGGGCGTTCCCACCACGATCTGCGCGCCGCGCTTGAGACCTGCCAGCTGCGGACCGTACGACGAGCCGCCGTACACCGGCAGGACGTTGACGCGCAGGTGGGCGCCGTAGCGGCTGAATGCCTCTGCGACCTGCAGCGCGAGTTCGCGGGTCGGGGCCAGCACCAGCGCCTGCGTGATGCGGCTGTTGGTGTCGATCTTCGACAGGATCGGGATCGCGAACGCTGCGGTCTTGCCCGTTCCGGTCTGGGCGAGGCCGACCACGTCGGAGCCCGCCAGCATCGCGGGAATGGTTGCGGCTTGGATCGGCGACGGCGTTTCATAGCCGACGTCGGCTACGGCCCGCAGCACCTCGGGGTGTATCTGCAGGTCGGCAAAGGTG
The DNA here is from genome assembly GCA_029256565.1 of Mycobacterium sp. GTDB lineage: Bacteria > Actinomycetota > Actinomycetes > Mycobacteriales > Mycobacteriaceae > Mycobacterium. The sequence goes on along the minus strand of JAQSXQ010000181.1, from coordinate 3,449 downwards.
GTCTCGGTGCTCGGGGCATCCGAATCAGGCGACGTCATCGAGTGAAGAGTCTACGGGTTCTCGCGACCGCCAACCGCCCCGCACGTGTGACGACGGGTACCGTGCGGTGATGTGAGACGCGTGGGGCGGGCGAAGCGACGGATTCTGGGCCCCGCAGTGCTGGTGGCCGTCCTGCTCGCCGGCTGCGGTTCCAGCGACTCGACCGTCTCCAAGACCCCGGAGGGCAGCGCGTCCGCCGCCCCGACCGCGACGAGTGCACCACCGCCCGTCGAGCCGACGATCGCCGCGGGACCGACCGCGACGCCTCCACCCGCAGATCCGTGCGCGGTGAACCTCGCGGCGCCCGAGATCGCGAAGGCGGTCTCCGAGCTGCCCCGCGATCCGCGGAGCAATCAGCCATGGAGCCCCGAGCCACTCGCGGGCAACTACAACGAGTGCGCGCCGCTCTCGGCGGTGGTGATCAAGGCCAACACCAACGCCGACAATCCGAACACCCGCGCGGTGCTCTTCCACCTCGGCAAGTTCATCCCGACCGGCGTGCCCGACACCTACGGTTTCAACGGCATCGACGACACCGCGACCACCGGCGACACGGTGGCGCTGATGTACTCGAGCGGTTCGACGGGGCTCAAGAGCGTGGTGCGGTTCCGCTGGAACGGCAATGGCGTCGAGCTGATCGGCAACACGGGCTAGGAGTCTCGGCGCGGCGCGGCCGATCCCGCGAGATAGCGCTCGTGGTCGTTGAGCGCCCTGCTCAGCGACCATCGCTGCTATCTGGGCGAACCGCCGGCTGTCCGCGCGCTGCCCAGGCCTTCGCGACTCGCCGTAGAACGTCGCGCGGACGGTCCTCCGCGATTACCTTCACGTGCAGCCAGTCACGCTGCTCGACGAGCCTGAGGCGCTGCACGTCCCAGGCGTACTGCCGACGGTCGGTGCGATGGTGATCCCCGTCGTACTCCAGCGCGATCCGCAGGTCCTCCCACCCCATGTCAAGGAACGCGAACGCTCTGCCGTACTCGTCGAAGAGTGGGATTTGCGTGCGGGGTCGCGGGTAACCGGCGTCGACCACCAACAGCCGCAGCCAGGTTTCCTTCGGCGATTGCGCCCCGCCGTCCATCAAGTCCATCGCGGTGCGCAACGCTCGAAGTCCGCGGGCGCCGGCGTAACCGTCGATCAGCGGTGTGACGTGTTCAGCGTTCACACCAGTCGCCCGGGCCAGGGCATCGAGGTGCATGACTGCGACGTCGCGCGGTAGATGTCTGCCCAGGTCGTATGCCGTACGGGGTGGAGACGCCACCGACATGCCATTGATCAGCACGACCTCGTCGTCGGCGAACTGGTCCCTACGCGTGACGATCCCCTTCGGAGGTCGGTTGTTTCCCCACAGCAGTTCGATCGGCGCGTCCTCGGACACCCACTTCGACCCATGTAGGGCCGACGCCGCCCGCCCCGTAATCAACCCACGCCGTCCCGACCACAGCCAGGCGCCCACGGTGTTCGCGTACAGCGACGGAGTGGCGCTCACCGGGACGTAGACGTCCGGAAAGATCGCGCGGTACCTCCACCTCAGCTCACCCCTGGTGACGTCGTTGCGTTCGACGGCCTCGCTGCCGAGGATGACGGTTCCCATGGCGTGAGCGTGTGTTGCCGGTCCGACGATTCGCGACATAGCGGTGGCGGTTGTCCACAGGGCCTGTCTACGACCACGAGCACTATCTCGTCGAGACCTAGCGGCAGCGTTGTCTCGCCGAGGTGTCGGACCACTGGCCTAGAGTGGCCAGGATGTTCCTGACCGGAGGCGCCGACCGCCAAGTCGTCTACAGCGCTTCGGATCTCGCTGCGGCCGCGCGCTGCGAGTACGCCCTGCTGCGGTCGTTCGACGGACAGCTCGGCCGGGGCCCGCGGATCACGACCGACGATGCGCTGCTCGCCCGCACCGCGCAGCTCGGCGACGAGCACGAGCAGCGTCACCTCGACGGACTGCGCGACGAACTCGACGGCAACGCGGTGGTCATCGGCAAGCCGACCTACACCGTCGCCGGGCTGACCGCGGCCGCCGAGGCCACCCGCGCCGCCGTCGAACGCCGCGCTCCCGCCATCTACCAGGCCGCCATGTTCGACGGTCGCTTCGTCGGATTCGCCGACTTCCTGATCCTCGAACAGACCGAAGACGGCGGCCAGTACCGGCTGCGCGACACCAAGCTGGCCCGCTCGGTGAAGGTGGAGGCGCTGCTGCAGCTGGCCGCCTACGCCGACACGTTGCAGCGCAGCGGCGTGCCCGTGGCGCCCGAGGTCGAACTGGTGCTCGGCGACGGCGCGATCGCCCGCTACCGGATCGACGAACTGCTTCCCGTGTACCTGCCGCGGCGGGCCGCACTGCAGCGCCTGCTCGACGACCACCTGGCCGGCGACGCTCCGGTCACTTGGGAGGACGAGTCGATCCGGGCGTGCTTCCGCTGCCCGGAGTGCGAGGTCCAGGTGCGCGCCCACGACGACCTCGTGCTCGTCGCGGGCATGCGGGTGAGCCAGCGCGCGCGTCTGCTGGATGCGGGCATCACGACCGTGCACGAGCTGGCCGACCACCACGGCGCCGTCGACGAACTCGCCGCCCGCACGGTCACGGCGCTCACCGCCCAGGCCCGGCTGCAGGTGGCCGACCGGGTGGACGGCAAGCCGCCGTACGAGGTCATCGACGCCCAACCCCTTATGGCGCTACCGGACGCGAACAAGGGCGACCTGTTCTTCGACTTCGAGGGCGACCCGCTGTGGACCGTCGACGGCAGCGAGTGGGGCCTGGAGTACCTGTGGGGCGTCTTGAGCGTCACCGACGAGTTCACCCCGTTCTGGGCGCACGACCGGGCCAGTGAACGTCAGGCGCTCGTCGACTTCCTCGCGTTCGTGCGCAAGCGGCGCAAGCGCTACCCCGGCATGCACGTCTACCACTACGCGGCCTACGAGAAGAGCACGCTGCTGCGGCTGGCAGGCCGCTACGGCGTCGGCGAGAACGAGGTCGACGACCTGCTCCGCAGCGGCACGCTCGTCGACCTCTACCCGCTGGTGCGCAAGACCATTCGGGTCGGCACCGAGAGCTACAGCATCAAGTACCTCGAGCCGCTGTACATGGGCAACGAGCTGCGCGACGGCGAAGTCACCACGGCCACCGACTCGATCACGCAGTACGCCGAGTTCACGGCGCTGCGCGACGCCGGTCGCGCCGACGACGCGGCCGTCGTGCTCAAGCAGATCGAGGACTACAACCGCTACGACTGCCGGTCGACGCGCAGGCTGCGCGACTGGCTGATGGCCCGCGCGATCGAGTCGGAGGTGCCTCCGCGCGGACCGCAGCAGGTCCGCGACGAAGCCGCCGCCGCGACGGTGGAGATCGCCGACGACCTCGAGCGCACGCTGCTGAGGTTCGCAGGCGACGGCACCGAGGAGCGCACCCCCGA
>JAQSXQ010000180.1 GCA_029256565.1 Mycobacterium sp. | reverse complement strand
ATGATCCCGCCGCTGATGCACGGTGCCGCCCAGTGGGCCACGTTCAACATGGTCACGATGGGCGGACGCGTCGTGATCCCCGACGACGTCGAGCGCATGCGCCCCGCCGAGGTACTCCGGTTGGCCGAACGGGAGCGGGTGCTGAGCATCCCCGTGGTGGGCGACGCGATCGCGCGGCCCCTCGTCGAGGAGATCGAGGCAGGCGACTACGACCTGTCGGGACTGGTGACCATCTCCAACGGCGGTGCGCCGATGTCGCCGACCGTCCGCGCGCGCATCCTCGCCGCCCTGCCGAACATCATGGTGATGGACGCCGTCGGGGCGTCGGAGTCGGGCGCGCAGATGAGCACGTTCAACGCCGCGGGCGCCGAGGCGACGCCTGCGACGTTCACCCCGCAGTTCGACACCGCCGTCGTGTCCGCCGACCTCGACCGCGTACTGCAACCGGGTGAGGGCAAGGGCTGGCTGGCCCGTCGGGATCTGATCCCGCTCGGCTACCTCGGCGACGCCGAGAAGACCGCCCGCACCTTCCCCACCATCGACGGCGTGCGCTGGTCGGTGCCCGGTGACCGCGCCAACGTGCTCGACGACGGGCGCATCGAACTGCTCGGCCGCGACTCGGTGACCATCAACTCCGGCGGCGAGAAGATCTTCGTCGAGGAGGTGGAGCGGGCCATCGCGGCGCACCCGGCGGTGTACGACGTGGTGGTCGTCGGAAGGCCGTCGGAGCGCTGGGGCAGCGAGGTGGTCGCGGTCGTGCAGTTCGCCGAGGGCGCTTCGGCCACCGATGAGGAACTCGTCGAGACCTGCCGCACGTCGATCGCGCGCTACAAGATCCCGAAGGCGTTCGTCCGGGCCGAGGCCATCGTCCGGTCCCCCGCGGGCAAGGCCGACTACCGCTGGGCCAAGAGCGTCGCCGCCGAGGGCGTGAGGTCTCGGTAGTCGGCCAGTACCGCGGTGGTGCGGTACCGGAAGGTCTCGGTCGGTGTCACGTCGAGGCACGTTCCGGCCGCCATCAGGGCGCGTGCCTTGAAGGCGCGCGCCGCCGAACTCAGAACGTGCACGACGGGTTCGAGTCCCGGCACCAATGCGGCGTCCGCGTCACCCCACACGATCACCTCGGCGAGGCCTCGCTTGGCGGTGCGGGTGACGGCGCTGCGCAACTCCTCGTCGGTCGCGATCGCCGCTGCCGACACCGCGATCGACTGCGACCGCAGCGGCGCGGCCGAGTCGTCGTCGGCGTCTCGGAGGTCGGCGTGCACGCCGAGGATCCGCAGGGGCGCCGCGTCGCAGTCCTCGGTCAGCACGACCGAGACGTCCCAGCCCGCCATGGCGCGGTCGACGAGCCATCCGCCGGCGTGCGCCACCACCTCGGTGGCGTTGCGCGCGGTCACCCGGAGCTGGTACTTGCCCAGCCTGCTGGTGACCGGGGCACCCGCCCGTGCACTACCGACGCCGTACGTTCCAGTGCTCGCCACATTCGCTCCCGGGGTTGTCGTGGGCTTCCCGACACTACCAAGAGCGTGACATTCGCGAGACGATCTGTAAAGAACCTCTGCGGCCCGGTGTCGCCGGGCCAATCTTGAAAGGAACTGGCTCGCACCGGTTCCGCGCCGCCGGGGCCTATCGGCCGGTCGGCTGTGCGAAACGACGCCGGATGCCGGCGAGCATCTCGACGTGGGCAGCCGTTGCCTGACGGACGGTGACCGAGGCCAACGGTGCGGGCGCCACCACGCGAAGACGCTCGGTGACCCGGGTGCCGCCGGCACTTGGCTCGAACGACACGACGCCGTCGAGGCGCACGTGGGGGAATTGGCGCGCCTCGGTGAGCACGTCGCCGGCGTCGGGGACGGTCAGGGTGGCGGTGTAGGTGACTCCGACGGTGAGGCGGCCCAGCCGGATGCGGTCGCGCACCCGGTAGCTCTGCACGTAGCCGTCGCGGTGCCGAACCCGATCGCTCGGGCGGACCGACACGACCAGCGGATGGACCTCGCGGATGTTGCGGAGGTCGACGTAGAAGTCGCGGACGGCCTCCGGCGGTGCGGGCACGTCCTCGGCGAGCACGCAGTCGGCACCGCGGGTCCACCACGTGCGGCCGCGCGTCACCCGCCGAATCTAGCGGGTCAGCCGGGTAGCTTGTCGCCATGACGGGCTTCTCGCACCCACGTTCCCTGGACGGCAAGACGGCCATCGTCACCGGGGCTGCCCGCGGCGTCGGGCGGGGTATCGCTCGGGCCCTGCTCAGCCGTGGCGCGCGCGTACTCGGCGTCGACCGTGACGGCGACGGGCTCGCGGCCACGTCCGACGGTTTCGCGGCCGACGGGTTGCACATGGAGTCGGCCGTGATCGACCTCCGCGATCCGGACAGCCCCCGGCTCGTCGTCGAGGCCGCGCTCGCGGCACACGGCCGCATCGACGCGCTGATCAACAACGCCGTGGCCACCAATGAACCCAAGGCGCTCGTCGACGTCACCGCCGACGACTACGACCTGGTGTTCGACACCGCGCCGCGGGCCACCTTCTTCCTCATGCAGGCCGTGCATCCCGTGATGGCGGCTGCCGGCGGCGGATCGATCGTCAACCTCGGATCGGCGTCCGGCACCGGCGGGCAAGCCAGATTCGCTGCCTACGCCGGCGCGAAGGAAGCAGTGCGCGGCATGTCGAAGGCCGCCGCACTGGAATGGGGGCGCGACGACATCAGGGTCAACGTCGTATGCCCGTTCGCGGACTCCGAGGGCGTGCAGGCATGGGAGCAGTTGGCGCCCAAGGACTTCGAGCGTGCCGTTCGCTCGGTGCCCCTGCGGCGCGTCGGTCGTACCTGCGAGGACATTGGCGCGGTGGTCGCATTCCTCATCAGTGACGATGCCGGCTACGTCACCGCGCAGACCATTCACGTCGACGGGGGCATGGGCGTCTACCGCTGACGGCCGGCCACGATTGGGATCTCAGCGCGAGCGTGACGCTGGAGTCACGCTCAGGCGCGAACGTGACGCTGGAGTCACGTTCGACCGCTGAGTGCTCGAAACAAGTTGTGCTGCAGTCTATCTCGCCTATCGCGCGACGTCACCGGCGCTGAATCCGGCCCTGGCGAACACGACCCGGATGCGCGTCCACGAGCGTGTGTGAAATCGCAACGCGCTCAACGCGTTCTGAGACCCACGCCATGCCCTAGGCCAAACGTGACCGCAGCCACATATCTTGGTACTCGCCGAAACCCGTTGCTAGCGTCCGACGCCATGATTGGATTCGCGACCGCAACGCTGTTGACACTCGTCAATCAGGTCTCGGGGACGCCGTACGTGACGGGTGGCGACTCGCCCGCAGGTACGGATTGCTCCGGACTGGCGTCCTGGGTGTCCAACGCGGCAACCGGACGGCCCGTCTACGGCGATCGGTTCAACACCGGCAACCAGGAATCGGCTCTACTGGCCCGTGGGTTCCGGTACGGCTCCGAACCGGGCGCGTTGAACATCGGCTGGAACTCGGGCCACACCGCGGTGACCCTGCCCGACGGCACACCGGTCTCCAGCGGCGAGGGCGGCGGCGTCAAGGTCGGCGGTGGCGGAGCCTTCCAGCCCCAGTTCACCAAGCACATGTACCTGCCGGCCGAGGTGCTGGCCGGACCTCCGGCGCCGCCGGACGCACCGCCGCCCCCGCCGCTCGACCCGTTCGCTCCGCCCCCACCCCCGCCGGCCCCACCGCTTGACGTCGTGAACGTCGGGTTCGCGCCGCCGGCACCCGACCCGCTGACCGCTCCGCCCCTCAACGTGCCCGCCGCCCCACCGGCGAACCTTCCCCCCGCCCCGCCGGTGAACCTTCCCCCCGCCCCGCCGGAAGCGGTGCCCGCGCCAGCACCCGACCTGGTCCCCGCACCGCCGCCCGCCGCGATCTAGCCCGCACCCGGCCCCGCGCCCGCCTCCCCCGCGATTTGCTGTGCCCGGCGAACTTCCGTTTGCCGATCGTTCAGCCGGGGTACATTTTGCGGGCACCGAAGCAGCCGGTGCGGAGAGGCGCGACAGTTGATCGGGTTCGTGGACTTCGTGCGGGATCGCTGGTCAGTACTGTCCTTTCTCGCCTACCAGCACATGAGCCTGGTGGTGCAGACGCTGCTCCTGGCGACCCTGGCCGCGGTCCTGGTCGGCGTACTGATCTACCGCTCCAGATGGGGCCTTGCCGTCGGCAACTCGTTCACCTCGGTCGGTCTGACCATCCCGTCGTACGCGCTGCTGGGCGTTCTGGTCGGCATCGTGGGGATCGGCGTGCTGCCCTCGGTGATCATGCTGGTGTTCTTCGGCTTCCTGCCGATACTGCGCAACGTCCTGGTCGGACTCAACGGGGTCGACCGCACCCTGATCGAGTCGGCCAGGGGCATGGGCATGAGCCGGGTGACCACCCTGGTTCGGCTCGAACTCCCGCTGGCGTGGCCGGTCATCATGACCGGCGTCCGGATCTCGGCACAGATGCTGATGGGCATCGCCGCGATCGCCGCCTACGCGCTCGGTCCGGGCCTCGGCGGCTACATCTTCTCGGGTATCTCCCGCACCGGCGGCGCGAACGCCACGAACTCGATCGTCGCGGGCACCGTCGGCATCCTGATCCTCGCCGTCGTCCTCGACACCGTCCTGAACTTCGTCACCCGGCTCACCACCCCTAGGGGAATCCTTGTCTGATTCAGCGACCATCGACTCCGGCGCCACGCAGGACGCCGACCGCTCCGGCGGGGCACGCATCCTGCTCGACGGCGTCACCAAGCGCTACGACGCCAAGAGCGCCGCGGCGGTCGACAACGTCACGTTGGAGATCCCGGCCGGCGAGATCGTGATGCTGGTCGGCCCGTCGGGTTGCGGCAAGACCACGACGATGAAGATGATCAACCGCCTCATCGAGCCGACCAGCGGGCGCATCTTCATCGGCGACGACGACGTCACCCAGCGCGACCCGGACGAGCTGCGCAGGCACATCGGGTACGTCATCCAGGGCGCCGGCCTGTTCCCGCACCTGACCGTCGGCGACAACATCGCGATCGTTCCGCGTCTGCTCAAGTGGGACAAGAAACGGATCTCGGCGCGCATCGACGAGCTGCTCGACCTGGTCAACCTCGAACCGGCCAAGTACCGCGACCGCTATCCCCGCGAACTCTCCGGCGGCCAGCAGCAGCGCGTCGGCGTGGCCCGGGCGCTCGCCGCGGACCCGCCGGTTCTGCTCATGGACGAGCCGTTCGGCGCGGTAGACCCGATCACCCGCCAGCGGCTGCAGGACGAGCTGCTGCGCCTGCAGGAGGAACTCCGCAAGACGATCGTGTTCGTCACGCACGACTTCGACGAGGCAGTGAAGCTCGGCGACAAGATCGCGATCCTCGACCAGGGCTCGAAGATCGTCCAGTACGACAC
>JAQSXQ010000179.1 GCA_029256565.1 Mycobacterium sp. | reverse complement strand
CGCTCGACGTTGCCCTCGGCGATGCGCGAGAAGATCGGTTCGAACGTCGACCACAGTTCGTCGTCGGACGCGCTGGCCGCCCGTAGATAGACCTCGCTCATGGCCGCTCCCGTATCGCGTCGACCCGGTAGGCGTACTGGCTCTGCACGGCGGCGTAGCCGAGCCGCTCGTACAGCAGGTGCGCATTGCTCCGGTTGCGAATGTCGGTGCCCAGGGACGCGGCGGTGAACCCGCGGCGCAGCGCAGCCAGCCAGATCTTGCGCAGCAGCAGTTCACCGATACCCCGCTTGCGGTGCTCGCGGGCGACGCCGATGTAGTCGGTGTGCGCGCTGCGCTCATCGTGCGGCGCGGCACCCGACGTGAACGTCGACCCCAGTACGTAGCCGACGACCGATCCGGAGTCGTCGACGGCAGCGATGCTGAAGTCGGGGGTGAACGCGCGGCCGTTGACGTGCCGCCGGAACGCTTCCGGTGACTTCGACATGTTGCCGAAGTGCTCGAGGAACGTCTCGAACTGCAAACGACGAACCTGCTCGCCCAGATCGCGCTCCACGACCTCCTGCCAGCCCAACACGGTGAGACCGGGCACGGCGGCCGCCGCCAGCTCCACCGGATCCTCGTCATCGAGCGGCTTGCGCGTTCTGATGAACTCGGCCTCTCGCCAGGCGCCTTGACGTACCAGGGCGTCGACCGCGCGCTGCTGATCGGTCCCGACGATTGCCCGCAGATAGCGCCCCGGGACCAGAGCAGTCTCGGCGTGGAACCGTTCGACCGTTGCGCCGACCACCGCAGCCACGACGCGCTGGGGTACGTCGGGCCCGAAGACGAAGTCGGCCCCGACCTCCTCGCCGTGGGGCCGGCGCAGCAGCGCGTATCCCCCTACGGCACCGGTGGCGTCGCGCACCACGGTCACGCCGTCGTCGACGACACCGTCGAGGTGTTCGGCGACGTCTCGGGAGTCGGCGGCGAACTTGCGGCCCGCCAGGCCGGGGGTCGTGGCGAGGAAGTCGGCGATCAGCGGATGGTCGAGCGTCGTGGCGGACGCGACCGACCAGGTGGCCACGTCGCGGTGGTCGACGAGTGTCATGGGGCGACGGGCTCCTTCTCGCGTGCCGAATCGGTATCCCCGTCGTCGGCGCGGTCGTTCCCGCCGCCCAAGACCTCGAGGATTCCGGCATCGGCCAACCGGCGCTGTTCCTCGTCGGAGAGCGTCTGAATGGTGCCTATGCGTTCTGCCACATCGGGTTTCGTCCACCTCAGGTAGCCGTACCAGAGCAGGCCGGCGAGCAGGATCGCGCCGTAGATGAACGGCAGGATGTTGAACGGGTACTCGGGCACCGGGTAGAAGTTGCTGAAGATCACATAGCCGAGGCCGACCGCCGCCGCCGCCGACACGACCAGGCGCGCCGGGGTCAGTGCCTTGATCTTCGCCAGCCAGATCGGCGTTGCGATGACGACCAGCAGGTAGGCGCCGAGGAACCCCCACGTCGCGACGTAGCCGCCGTAGACGTCGAACACCAGGCGCCCGACCGAGCTGAACGTGGCGACCACCGAGAACACCAGCGCCACCGCACCGACGAAGAGGATGCCGACCCACGGGGTGCGGTGGGTGTCGTGCACCTTGGCGAACACCTTCGGTAGCGCACCTTCGTGCGCGAACGTGAACAGCGACCGCGCCGCCGACGTCGTGACGGCGGTGACGAACACGATGAACGCCACCGCGACCGCCGCGCTGACGAAGTAGTTCACCCATCCGACGCCGACGTTGTCCGCGAGCTGCGGAAGGACCGCCTCGTCGCCGTCTATCTGGTCGAAGAACAGGATCTGGGGGTAGGTCGCGAAGACGTAGAGAACGCCGAGCAGGAGCACGACCCGCAGCAGCGAGCGGGCAATGTTGCGGTGGGCGTCCTTCGCCTCGGCGCCGAGTGAGGCGACGCTCTCGAAGCCGGCGTAGGAGCCCACTGCCGTGACGGCGGCGATGAACGTGGCACTGTGGCCGAGGTGAGCGGGATTCCATTGCTCCCAGTCGATTCGGAAGCCGTAGGCGACGTAGGAACCGACGATGATGACGAGGATGGAGGCGATCGCGATCAATTCGAAGGCCAACTCGTACTTGGCGGTGAGCGAGACGCCGCGATACGGCAGGTAGACCGCTGCCGCGACGACGACCGCGACGAGCAGCAGCTTGAACCAGGTGGCCTCCGACCCGAGCCCGATGGACTCGAGGAACGCGTCGAGGTAGAGAACGCCGCCGAGCGTGCCCGTGGTCGCGAAGCCGATGTAGCCCAGCAGCAGGCTGAATCCCGCGGCGAAGGCGAAGCCCGGTCCTAGTCCGTTACCGGTGTAGGTGCCGAGAGATCCCGACGACACCGTCCGCTTGGCCTGGAAGCTGATGGTCGCAGCGAGCAGGATGGCGATGACCAGGCCGACCAGCACCGCCCAGGCGGCGCCCTTGCCCGCGGCGACGAACAGCGAGAACGGCACCACTGCGACCGCGACGCTGGGCGCTGCGGCCGCCAATCCCTGGGCGAAGACGCCCCATTGGCCGAGTGCGCCGGGTTCGAGTCCGGTGTCCTGCGCCGATCTCAATGCCCTGCCCGAGAGCGTGACCGCCCCCGACGAGGTGCGCTCCGATGTCGTCATGCCTACCGCCTTTCATGCGCGCGCGACCGCGGCGCGGAGACGTAATGTTCTGCCGTGCCTAGGTTTAACGCGAAGTTGATCCCGTGTACACGATGCCGTGACGCGGGCCTTCGCGGCAGTCATCCGCTCGTCGCGATTCTTAACGGCCGCCCCTCACGCGGACGCCCCGCGGCGGGCGGGCACGGCCAGACCCAGGTGGTCGCGCAGAGTGCTCCCGGCGTACTCGTGGCGGAACAGTCCGCGCTTGCGCAGGAGTGGCACCACCTGGTCGACGAAGACGTCCAGCTGCCCCGGCACACCGGAGTCGCTGAGCACGAAGCCGTCGCACGCGCCCGTGTGGAACCAGTCCTCGATCTCGTCGGCGACGCGTTCTGCGGTACCCACCACTTGGGCACCCCAGCCATTGACCGTGCGGTACAGGAATTCTCGGACCGTGGGGTTGCCCTCCCGGGCCAGCGCGCGGTAGCCGGCGAGTGCCGTCTGATGCGTCTGCGTGCTGTCGGGGAACGCCGAGTCGGGGACGGGGCCGTCCAGATCGGCGCCGGTGACGTCGACGTCGACTTCCAGGAGCCAGCCCGCTTGATACTCGGGGCTGAAGTACTCGTATGCCGTGCGTTCCGCCCGTGCCGCCTCCTCTTCGGTGGAACCCACGACGAACCGCAGCGACGGCGTGATGAGCGGCGCCTTCGCCCGTCCCAGCGCGGCGGCCTTGTCGTGGATCGACCGGTAGAAGTCGACGGCCCTGCCACGATTGCCCTGGCCGGTGAAGATCACCTCGGCGTGCTGGGCGGCGAAGGCACTTCCCGTCTCCGACGATCCCGCCTGGAAGATCACGGGTCGACCCTGCGGGGAGCGGGCGGCACCGATGGGTCCGGCCACGTCGAAGTAGCGGCCGTGATGGTTGGCGACCTGGATCTTGGACACGTCGTTGTAGACGCCGCTGCGGCGGTCGGCGACGATGGTGTCCTCGCCCCACCCGTCCCACAGCTTGGTGACGACGTCGATGGCTTCCTCGGCGATGCGGTAGCGCTCGTCGTGGTCCACCACCCCGCGCGCGCTGAAGTTGTCGGCCGCCGCCGCGGCGAAGCTCGTCACCAGGTTCCAGCCGCTGCGACCCCCACTGAGGTGGTCCAACGAGAGGAACTGCCGGGCGAGGTGATACGGATGAGCAAGCGTGGCCGAGCCGGTGAGGACGAAGCCGATCCGTTCGGTGAGCGACGACAGGGCGGCCGCAGTCGTGAGTGGTTCGAAGTCCTCCGTGGTCTTGTACGGCCAGGTCGCAGGCGGACCGAAGTTGAGCCCGTCGGCGAAGAACAAGGCGTCGAACGCGCCCCGTTCGGCCGTGCGCGCCCGTTCGATCAGGTCGCGACGTACCCCGGCGGTGCTGTGGTCGACCGCTGGGTGACGCCACGGCCCTGCCGAGCGGGTGTTGCCGAACAGCAGCAGGTGCAGCTCACGAGTCAACGGTGTTCTCCTGACAATCGTTGCGAGGGTTGAGAACCGGAGGCTATCGACCACTCGGTGCGTCGTCTCCGGTAAAGCGCGGGGCGAGCCGAACGCCATTCCCATGCGATCTGCACGAGCGCATCCCTTGGCAGTCGAGCCCGCGGTGCCCGATGATGGAGCGGGTGAGCACTCCTGAGCCCCACCGCACCGATACGACGGCGGGCCTTGCCCCCGTGGCCGACGACCTGACGAGGCTGGCAGCGTCCCTCGGCGTCAAGTCGGTCCTGGTCATGCGATCGGAACCCGGCGAGATGGTCGTGGCCGCCACCGCGGGTGAGGCCACCCGGCACTACACCGTGGGCGCCGCGGGGAAGAAGGCCGGTGACGACGACTCGCGGGTGCCGCTGTACTGCGAACGGGTGGTCGACGCCGACGAGTCGCTGTTCGTGCGCGATTCACGCGACGACGCGACCTTCACGGGCAACGAGGACGAGAAGGAATTCGGTCTGCACAACTACCTCGGCCTCGCCGTGCACGATCCCGACGGCAAGGTCGTCGGCACCGTCTGCGTGCTCGACGACCGCGCGAGGGACTACACCGACGCCGAACGCGCCGAACTGAACAAGCTGCGCGACGACGTCGAACGCATCGTCGCGGACGGGAACTCGGCGCTGAGCTGAGGTCCGCCGCCGGGTCCTACGAGAACAGGACGGCGCCGAGGGCGATCACCAGGATGCCCAGGACCAACGGCAACCACAGTCGCACGACGGCCCAGGTACCGGTCGACGATGGCGTGTAGTGCTGCGACATGCCTCGACGGTAGACCGGCGATGGGTTTCGCGTAACCATTTGCGCTCGTGCTGGTTCGAAAACCCGCTATCCCCTTGCGTTGTCGAGCATCCGCTCAGCGATGTCGATGGCACCGTCGCTGCCGCCGTACGTACACGCCCACGTCTCGACGATCAGGTTCGACGCAGCGGACAGGGCGTGCTGGCACATCCAGTCCGGCGACTCCTCCTCGGTGGTCACCTGGACGAGCATGTCATCGTCCGCGTTGAGATCGCCTATCCCCCATATGTAGCTGAGGTCGGTGTCCTCGATGGTGACCGAGTAGCCGGCGCACTTTTCCCACGCCGACGCGGACTGGTCGTAGAACCGGCTCGCCTCGGCGTCGGACGAGAACAGCACGGCCGTCTGCTCGATCCAGTGCTCGTCGTTCGAGTCAGCGACGACCTGATCGCGCACGGCGGTCCAGCCACTATCGGCGTACACCGACTCCTCGGCACCCATGACGGCGCCCAGACA
>JAQSXQ010000178.1 GCA_029256565.1 Mycobacterium sp. | reverse complement strand
GGATCGACGACCACGTCCACGCCGCGGCCGTCGGTGTGGTCGCGCACCGCCTTCGCCCAACCGTCGGTCAGCGGGAGCACGACGTCGGCGCCGAGGGACTCGACGAACTCCGTCGCGCCGGGTCGGTGCACCATGGCGATCACCTTCGCGCCCATGGCCTTCGCGACCTGAATCGCTGCCGTGCCGACACCGCCGGCGGAGCCGAGCACCAGTACCGTCTCACCGGCGAGCAGCGCCGCGCGGCGAGCCAGGGCGAAGTACATCGTGTAGTAGTTGCCCAGCAGGCAGACCGCCGACGCATCGTCGAGGTCGGGGTTCGTCGGCGTGACGCTGTCGACCGGGAGCGCCACCCGCTCGGCCCAGCCGCCGAGCAGACTGAAGCCCGAAACCCGTTGTCCTGCGGTGAACCCGGAGCCTTCCGGCGCGGACCGCACAGTGCCCGCCACCTCGACACCGGGGATGAACGGCGGCTCCATCTTCATCTGGTAGCCGCCCTGCAGCATGAGCAGGTCGGGGAAGCAGACGCCGGCCGCACCGACGTCGACCACCACGGCGGAGTCACCCGCCGGGTCGTCGACCTCGGTGTAGCTCAGCCCGGACGGACCGGAAAGCGATTGCGCGACAAGCGCCTTCACTTGGTCAGTTCCCGATCGATCCGCTGCAGCCGCATCAGCCGAGCTTGAAGCTGGCCGACTTCGCCGCCGACAGATCGGTGATCTCGCCCCACTTGCTGGCGACGTCGTCGACCGACGGCACGCCGTCGGAGAACGTCACGCCCTCGTTCTGGAAGAGCGCGGTGCGCTGCACCTTGCCGCCGCCGACGATGAAGATCGAGTCGGTGTCGGCCAGCTCCTCGGTCATCAGGTACGCCACCACCGGCGCCACGTACTCAGGCGTCAGCTTCTCGAAGACCTCCTTGGGCAGGATGTCCTCGGTCATGCGGGTCGCCGCGATGGGAGCCACCGCGTTGGTCTTGATGTCGTACTTCGCGCCCTCCTGGGCCAGGGTGTTGATCAGGCCGACGAGACCGAGCTTGGCGGCGCCGTAGTTGGCCTGGCCGAAGTTGCCGAACAGACCGCTGGTGGACGTCGCGACGACGACGCGGCCGAAGCTCTGCTCGCGGAAGTGCGGCCACGCAGCGCGAATGACGTTGTAGCCGCCGTAGAGATGCACCTTGAGCACGGCGTCCCAGTTCTCGAACGTCATCTTGTGGAAGGTGCCGTCACGGAGGATGCCCGCGTTGCTGATCACGCCGTCGACCTTGCCGAACTCGTCGATCGCGGTCTTGATGATGTTCTCGGCGCCCTCGGTCTCGGCGACGCTGTCGTAGTTGGCGACCGCGCGACCGCCGGCGTCCTTGATCTCCTGGACGACCTGATCGGCCATGTTGTGTCCGGCGCCCGATCCGTCTCGCGAGCCGCCGAGGTCGTTGACGACGACGCTCGCGCCCTCCCTGGCCAGCGTCAGGGCGTATTCACGACCCAGTCCGCCGCCTGCTCCAGTGACGACGACGACGCGATCCTGCACTCCGGGCATTGCACTCCTCTTTCGAAAGGGTTCGGGCTTGGAAGGTCTCGTTGCTGGACGCGCCTAGAACAGCCGGCGTGCCAGCTTCCACGCCTTATCTGTATACGGCGGGTAGATGATCGCGGATAGGTCGGGTCGGGTCGTCTTCGTCAGAACCGACTTGCGGTGGCTGAACTCCTCGAACCCGAACTTGCCGTGGTAGGCGCCCATGCCGGACGGGCCGACGCCACCGAACGGCAGCTTCGTCGTGGTGAATTGGAACAGCAGGTGGTTGACCAGCATGCCGCCGGCAGGCACCTCCTTGATCACCCGCTCCCGCACGCTCTTGGTCTTCGTGAACAGGTAGGCGGCCAGCGGCTTCGGCCGCGAGTTCACGAACTCGATTGCCTCGTCGAGGTTTCCGACGGTGACGATCGGCAGGATGGGCCCGAAGATCTCGTCGCGCATCAGCGGCTCGTCGAGATCCGGGTCGACGACCACCGTCGGCTGAATCTTGATCTCGCTCGCGTTGGACCCGCCACCGATCGCGACCGTGCCCTTGGTCGCGGCCAGCGACGACACCAGCCGGTCGAAGTGTCGCTCGTTGACGATGCGCTTGCCCGAGGTGTCGCCCGCCTCGAACGCCTCGACCGCACTCTTGATCTTGTCGACGAGTTCGTCGCGGATCGACGCGTCGGCGATGACGTAGTCCGGGGCGATGCAGATCTGGCCGGAGTTCAGCAACTTGGAGAAGGCGATGCGCTTCGCGGCGACGTCGATGTCCGCGTCGGCGGCGACGATCACCGGGCTCTTGCCGCCGAGTTCGAGGGTGACCGGCGTCAGGTGCGACGCCGCGGCCTCGTAGACCTTGCGGCCGATCTCGGTGCCGCCGGTGAAGCACAGCCGGTCGAAGCCCTGGGCGATGAGTTCCTGGCTGACCGCTCCGTCGCCTTCGACGACCGCGACGGCGTCGGTGTCCAGGTAGCGGCGCACCAGCCGGGCCATGAGTGCCGACGACGCGGGCGCGACCTCGGACGGCTTGAGCACCACGGCGTTGCCTGCGGCGAGCGCGCCGACGGCGGGACCGAGGGTCAGCGCGAACGGGAAGTTCCAGGCACCGATGACGAGTACGACGCCGTAGGGCTCGTACTCGACCCACCCCCGGCCGGGCAGCTGCGAGAATTCGAGCAGGCGCTGCTTGCGCTTGGCCCACTTGCCGACGTTCTTGGCGGCGTCGCGTGCCTCGCCCGCGGTGCTCGCGATGTCGGCGAGCCACGCCTCGAAAGGCTTGCGACCGAGGTCCTGATTGAGCGCGTCGGCGATCTCGGCTTCGTTCTCGACGATCATCCGCTCGAGCGCCTTGAGCTGCTGCTTGCGCCATTCGATGCTGCGGGTACGGCCCGTGGCGAAGGTCTTGCGCAGCCGCTTGACGGTGCTCGGAATGTCTTCGGTCGTCGAGCTGGGCGGTGCAACGGATTCGGTGGTCATGCCCGTCCTTCCTGCCGGTCGAGCAACATCGGCCTGCTCCTCGTGTGGGGCCGATCGTAGCCAACCACCTGGTTGGTGAACAGGGCGTTGCCCGGGAAGGCGGCTACTGGCGCTCGCCCACCACGAACTCGGAGAACGCGTCCTCGTCGACCTCTTCGGTCAGCACCCAGCGATCCAGTTCGCGCATCGCCTGCTCGGAGGTGATGCCCGATGCGGTCCAGCCGTGGTGGTCGAGCCAGGTGGTGACGTCCGCGCGGTCGGGGTCGTTGTACATCAGGTCGGCAACGTCGAGGGGCTGGCTCATGTCGACGTCGGTGAACTTGGCGCGCAGCGCGTCGAACTTCTCCCGCATGCGGGCGCGGCGCTCCTCGGAGTGCACGCCGACGGTCTCGGCCGCGACGCGGCTACCCGGCGCGCTGAGTTCGGTGATTCGCTCGAACAGCCCGTCCTGGGCGTCGGCGGGGAGGTACATGAGCAGGCCCTCGGCCAGCCACGCCGTCGGCGCGGACGGGTCGAAGCCGGCGTCGCGCAGCGCCGTTGGCCAGTCGAACCGCAGGTCGATCGCCACCTCGCGGCGTTCCGCGGACGGCTGCACGTCGTGCTTCGCCAACGTCGTCGCCTTGTACTCGAGCACCTTGGGCTGGTCGATCTCGTAGACGACGGTCCCGGCGGGCCAGTCCAGCCGGTACGCCCGGGAGTCGAGTCCCGAGGCGAGGATGACGACCTGGCGGATGCCCGCGGCGACGGCGCTCGCGTAGTAGTCGTCGAAGAAGTGGGTGCGGACCGCCTGGTAGTTGCCCATGTGCTCGAAGATCTCGGCGACCTCGGCGTCGGCCTCGGCGATCCTGGCGATGAACGCCTCGTCGAGCATGTACTCCCAGACGCCGGTGCCTGCGCCGTCGACCAGGATCTTTGCGTACGGATCGCGGATAAGCGGCTCGTCGCGCTGGGTCTCCCCGGCGCGCGCTGCCGCCACCATCACGGCGGTCGACCCGACGCTCGTCGCGATGTCCCAGGTGTCGTCGTGCGAGCGAAGCGAACTCATGTGTGCCGTTCCATCGTCGAGGTTGCCCGCGCGCTCGACGGCGAGCAGCGGGAATCGTTCGCAAGCCTACCGAATAGGTTAGTCAGACTAGAAGCCGACGTTGCCCACGGTGGCGCCGCGCGATCGAGACGGCAACGCGGGAGTTGCTAGAGCTAAGAGCCGAGGGTCCAGAGCTTGTTCGCCAGGAGGAGCTCCAGCTTCTCGACGATGACGCCGAGTTCGTCGTGGCCGCCCACGTAGCCGGCGTAGAAGCCCATTCCCCACATGACCGCCACCAGCAGCTCGACCAGGGTCGCCACGTCGGTTTCGGTCGTCAACTCGCCACGCTCGATGGCATCGGTGACCGCCCAGCTGACGAATGCCCGCGACGTCTTCAGCGAATTGTGTTCGTCGCGACTCAGTTCGGGGTGCCGCTGAGACTCCAGCACCGACGTGACCAGGAACGCAGCGGCCGATCGGTCCCGGGTGTCGGCCTGCATCGCCGCTGAGAAGAAGGCGGACAGTCGCTTCAGCAGCGACGTCTCCTCCTCGGCCTTGGCCATGCCCGCGGCAACCACCATTTCGTTGGTCTTCTCGACCACTTCGCTGTAGAGGACGCGCTTGCTGGCGAAGTAGTGATTGATGGCCGGACGCGTCAAATCGGCGCGGATAGCAATCGCTTGGAATGTCGCAGCGTCGTAGCCGAGTTCGCTGAAGACCTCTCGAGCAGCGCGGACGATACGCTCGCGCGTCTCTGCCGCCTTCGCTGCTGGCGGACGTCCTGGACCTCGGGTGGCGGTATGCGGCACAGGGAAATTGTGCCATACGTCAGATAGCCGTTAGTTGCGAAATGGTTGCGGAAGCCTAAGAGAAACGGTTTCAGCAAATGGGCGCCGCTGGTTGATCATGGAGTTCGTCCGGTGGATGACGGATTCCTGACCCTTTCGGGGTTACACCAACGTCAACCTGGAGTTCAGGCGTCGGCCCCGCGAACTATGGTTCTCCCATGGGGGGAACCATTTCCAAGGAGTCGTACATCGAGACCGGGTTGGAGGTGTTGTCGGACCTGGGATACGGCGGGCTGAAGCTCGCCGAGGTCTGCAACCGACTCGGGGTCACGACGGGCTCGTTCTATCACTACTTCAGCAGCTGGTCGGCCTTCGGACAGGAGTTGGTCGCCTATTGGGTGCACGCCCGCACCGTGCGCGTCGCGGACAACCTGCGCGCCGAACCGGACCCGCGGCGACGGGTCGACGTCCTCATACAAGAGGCGCTGCTACTCCCCTTCGAGGCCGAGGCCGCGATCCGGGTCTGGAGTTCGATCGACCAGACGGTGCACGAGGTCCAGGCCGAGGTGGATCGCCAGCGCTACGAGATGCTG